>JBBRWF010000172.1:0-8449 GCA_038249405.1 Anaerolineales bacterium | reverse complement strand
CTTGGGAGAAAAGCGGACATTTCTACTTGGGGTTGACAGTTGATTCTGGCTGTACTTCTGAAAAGGGGATGAATATAAATTTTATTAATATCTCTCAAAAAAGAGTGAAAGGTGCAAAAAAAGCCTGCTCGATTGCAGGCTTTTTGGGGCTGGTTTCCCTGTTTTAATCCATTCGAGTGCTCCTGGACGGACTCGAACCGTCGCTTTTGGCTCCGGAGGCCAACGCTCTATCCACTGAGCTACAGAAGCGCGAAGCGGATTTTACCATAGAATAGAAATGAAGGCGGCTGATTATGCTCTGGCAGATGCTGCCAACTGGATTAATTCTGCGCGGTAGCGCTGAATGATTCCGCTGTTGCCGCTTTCTTCTCCCATTTTTTGCAGCTGTTGTTTTTTATGAGCAAGCTCTCCGCAGACTTGATAAAAACGAGTGGTTGCCAGGTAGTTACCGCTGAATACGGCTATAAGCCGGGCAAAAACCTGGGACCAGGCTGAACAGGCGGTTCGATATTGGGCGGCACTGATGAAGCCCAAATGCGCTTCTTGGTGCAGGTGGTTAATGATGTTGCGTTGCTCCATCCAGTTGGCCCAAAGAATAAGGATGAACATGAAGAAGACGCCGGACCAATCGAGAAATGAACCGACGAAACAAGTTAAATCGCCCAAAAGAGGAATTCCGGCGAGTGTGTTGTGGGCGGAGTGGAAAAACATAGCTGTGCTAAAACCTAACAGCACTACGAGGATTTTTATGAAGATGGAACGGTTCATTCTTGCCACCGCCAGTCCGATGCCGATGAAGGCGGTATAAAAAGGATGCTGCCATCCGACTAGCACTACACGGATGAGAACCAATTGGAACAGGCCGTTCCAGCCTTCGGAGGCGTAACCGCGCCAAATGTAGATGACATTTTCGGTGGCGGCAAAGCCGAGAGCGACTATGCCGGCGTAGACAATTCCATCCAGGATGGAATCAAATTCTTTTCGGAAGACCAGGAATACGAGGAGAACGGCCAAGCCTTTGAGGCTTTCTTCGATAAATGGCGCGCTGAGTGAGCCTGTGGCGAGGTCGCTGGCGATTTCTGATCCGGTCAATGAGTAGACAGTTATGCCAAAAATTGTATTGAGGATATAGGCACCACCGGCGGCAACGACCGCGCCCCAGGCAAAAACGCCAAAGAGCAAGGGGATTGGTTCTTTTTCGTAACGGTCAAGCCAGTAAAGGATATGTGCGAAAAAAAACATTGGAACAAAACCAAAAAATAGAGCTGCGAAAAACGCCATACAGGCCTCCGGGAAAAGAATTACACTTATTTTATGTCTAAATCGGGGAAAATCAAGGACAAGTTTTCTGGATTATTTGCCCATTCTCTTGATTGATTTTTCGCTTAATGCTACACTGATAATACATAGCATTATTCGATTTATCCTTTCATCAATGGATCAAAATTATGTCTGAAAAAATCTTAATCATCGATGACGATCTTGACACGTTGCGATTAGTGGGACTTATGCTGCAAAAGCAAGGTTACCAGATTGTTGCGGCTGGCTCAGGTCCGCAGGGGTTGGAATTGGCTTTTTCTGAAATACCTGATCTCATATTGCTGGATGTGATGATGCCGGGTATGGACGGATATGAGGTGGCCCGCCGCTTACGTGCAAATGAAAAGACTGCAGGCATATCAATTTTGATGTTTACGGCAAAAAGCCAATTGGATGATAAGGTGACTGGATTTGAGGCGGGGGCGGATGATTATCTTACCAAACCGACTCACCCTACGGAACTGCAGGCGCATGTTAAGGCGTTATTGGTACGTTCTGGTAAGGGCCGGGGGCAGTCGCCTACTTCGCCAGTGGAAGAGCCGGCTTATTTAATTGGGGTGATTGGTGCGCGCGGAGGGCTGGGGGTTACTGCGGTGGCGGCCAACCTGGCAGCAGCTTTGCAGAAGAAGACCAGCGCAGATTTGGTACTGGCTGAGTTCCGTCCTGGGCAGGGTACGCTTGCCTTTGATCTGGGGCTTGAGAGATCAGAAGGTTTAGCGGAACTGTTGAATACTTCTCCGGCAGAGATCACGCGGAAGGTGGTGGATGAGAAATTTATTTTGCATCCTTCCGGGGTTAAGATTCTGGTTGCATCCACTCATCCAAAGGATGCGATTTTGTTGAACAATGTTCAACATTTTGAAGTGATCTTAAGCCGTATGCAGTTTATGACGCGCTTTGTGATTGTAGACCTGGGCAATTCTCTGAACTCGGTAACTCAAAGATTGATGACTACGTTTAATGAAGTGATTGTGGTTACTGAGCCTTTTGAGAGCACTTTGCTGCATTCACGCGAGTTGATGGATGACCTGGTGAGCCTGGGTGTGGATAAATCGCATATTTATGTGGCTGTTAATTACCGGCTGCGTTCTGAGATGGCGCTTTCTGTGCCACAAGCGCAGGAGCTTATCAAATACTCGATTGATGTGACATTTACTCCTGCGCCGGAGCTGTTTCACCAGGCGGAGCGCAGGCAGACGATGGCGTGTATATTGACTCAGGAAAGCCTGACCACTCAACAATATAATACTTTTGCAGGAAAAGTTGAATCCCGCGCGCCTAAATCTACAAAAAAATGACAGCTTTCTCCAGCCAAACACTGGATGCGATTGAATATGCGGCTGGATTATTGAGCGCAGCCCGCCACGTTACAGTACTAACCGGTGCGGGCTTGTCGACTCCATCGGGGATACCTGATTTCCGTTCTGAGGGGAGTGGATTGTGGTCACGTGATGAGCCATTGGAAGTGGCTTCGTTAACGACATTTCGTACACACCCCGAATTGTTTTTTAAGTGGTTTCGACCGCTGGCCCGGCAGATTTTTTTCGCTGAACCCAACCTGGCACACCTGGCTCTGGCAAAATTGGAAGCAAGAGGGCGCTTACATGCCGTTCTTACCCAGAATATCGATATGCTGCATCATAAGGCGGGTTCGGGGCGGGTGCTTGAGCTGCATGGAACTTTGCGGACGCTCTCTTGCACGCAATGCTATCGACAATTTGGTTACGAGGCTCATCTAATCCCTTTTGTGGAAGATGGTAAAATCCCACATTGTCCTGAGTGTTCCGCGATTTTGAAACCGGATGTGATTTTGTTTGGTGAGCAGCTTCCGCAAAGGGTGTTGTTTGAGGCTCAAAGCGAAGCGCGAAGTTGTGACCTTATGATTGTGATTGGTTCATCGCTTGAAGTGCTGCCAGTGGCTGGTTTGCCGATGCAGGCACTAGACCGCGGCGCACATCTCATTATTATCAATAATAGTTCCACTTACTTGAGCGTCCGAGCGGATGTTGTTCTTCCGGAGGATGTTGCAACGATCATTCCTGCCATTGTTGAACGGGTGCTTCATGATTGAAACCAATGTAAAGCGTCTTGGGCGTTATAAACGGCTGATTGAAATTTCTCGTGATCTTGCTTCGACTCTGGAGCTGGATCCGCTGCTTAATCGGATTATTGAGGCGGCGCGAGACATTACGGATGCCCAGGAATCATCCATTCTTTTGTATGATTCGACGGCGCGCCAATTGTATTTTCAGGTGGCGACCAATATGGACCCGATGATGCGCGGTATTATGGTGCCGATGGACAGCATCGCCGGGTGGATCGTTGCCAACCGGCAGGCGGTGCGCATTGGGGATGTTCATAACGACAGCCGGCATTTTAATAATGTTGCGAAGAAGCTAAGCTATGACACGACGACCTTGATGGGGGTGCCGCTGATTACCAAAGATAAGGTGATTGGGGTGCTTGAAGTTATTAATAAAAATAGCGGTGAGTTTAATGACACAGACGAAGATTTGCTGTCTGTGCTTGGCGCTCAGGCGGCTATCGCGATTGAAAATACGCGTTTGTTTCAGCAATCGGACTTGATCGCTGAGTTTGTTCACGAGCTGCGAACGCCGCTGGCTTCTTTGAGCACGGCTACTTATCTTTTACTGAGGCCGGAGATTTCACGCGAACAGTCTCAGCAGATCATCAATAATATTCACAGCGAGACACTGCGTTTGAATGCGCTGGCTTCCTCGTTCCTGGATCTGGCGCGGTTGGAATCTGGTCGTGTGCAGTTCCAGAAATCCAGTTTTGCGGTGCTGCCTTTATTTGTAGAGTGCAAGTCGGTGATGGAATCCAAGGCGAACGAAACGCAGGTGTCGATCGTGCTTTCGGTTCCTGAAGAACTCCCTGAAGTGCAGGGGGATCGGGACAAGCTGAAGCAGGTGCTGCTTAACTTGATCAGTAATGCGATTAAGTACAACCGTGATGGCGGCAGCGTGACTGTGAGTGCTGCGGTGGCAGAGAAATCCTGGCAGTTGAGTGTTGCTGATAACGGGCACGGTATTCCTGAAGAGGCGATGCCTAACCTTTTTCAGAAGTTTTACCGGGTTAAGGGGATGGAAACCAAAGTGGGTGGGACCGGGCTGGGGTTGTCGATTTGCAAGGGGATTGTTCAAGGACACGGCGGACGGATTGAGGTGAAGAGCGTTGTGGGTGTGGGCACAACTTTTACGGCGATTATTCCTCGCAAGTAGAGGCTGCTGGTGCGGGGCAAGTCCACTTTATATTGGAACAGGTCACTTGTTGAGATTATCAGCAAGTGATTTTTTTATAAACGGTCATCAGAATTGAATAAGGAAGCAGATTGAATGCCGACTGAACAACAGGTTTATGATGAGTTCGCTGAACAATATGATCGATTGGTTGAGCGTGAGGATTATCAAAACAATATTATAGGCGCGATTGAGAATATCTGTCCGCTGGAGGGTCTGGATGTGGTGGATCTGGGGGCTGGCACCGGGCGTTTGATGCGATTGCTGGTTTCGCGCGCGGGGTCAATCAAGGCGTATGATTCATCTGCGCACATGCTGGCGCGGGCGGAAGCTGCTTTGCAGTTGGCGGGGCTTGCCAACTGGCAGGTGGGGGTGGCGGATCATCGGGATGTGCCTGTGTTGAATGCGAGCGCTGACCGGGTCATTTTGCCGGAATGTACGGGGATCTGGTGGCAGAAGGTGTAGGGCGGGTCTGAAACAGGGCCAAAATTTCATTGACAGGGGGTTGTTTTGTTCGGTATAATGATCTTTCGCCGTCATGCAGCGTAGCATGATGGTTTTTCTATTTCTGCAGCTCTTAATTCAAGTAGGAGTACTCGATGGCGTCTGCTATTTCACGAAAAAATTATGCGCGCATCTCGGTTGACCTGCGTCTCCCCAATCTGATTGAAGTACAGCTGGATTCTTTTGAGCGCCTTAAGCGCGAGGGTCTTGGCGATCTGTTGCATGAAGTATCGCCAATTGAATCTTACAATAAAGGAATGAAGCTTTACTTCCCTAGCCGCGGACCTGAATCACAGGAATGGGGTCTGAAGTATTGGTTTGGAGAACCCAAGCACAACATTGAAGATTGCGTTGAACGCGACCTGACTTATTCCAGCCCGCTGTATGTTTCGGTGTTGTTGGCCGGCGCTGATGTTTCTGAACCAATTAAGCAGGATATCTTTCTGGGGGATTTCCCGGAGATGTCTGACAAGGGTACGTTTATTATCAATGGAACAGAGCGTGTAGTCGTATCGCAGCTCATTCGTTCCCCAGGTGTGTATTTCGAGGCTCCAACTGATCGCGCTACTGGACGTTCACTGGCGATGGCCAAGTTGATCCCGGATCGCGGGGCGTGGATGGAGTTTGAAACCCGCAAGAATGATTACATTATTTTGAAGTTCAACCGCAAGCGCACGGTGCCGATCACGGTTTTCTTGCGCGCGCTGGCTGCCATCGATGATGGAATTCAAGATTCACCGCTTAAGACTGGTTCGGACGAAGAAATTCTGTCTCTGTTCCAGGATGTTGATACGAACCCTGACCGCATGTTCATTGCTTCGACTTTACGCCAGGAACCGGAATGGGAATTATCTGGCAATATGACGATTGCCCAGGCGGCTTTGATTGAATTCTTCAAGCGTATGCGCCCAGGCGACCCGGCTACACTTGACAATGCGCGCGCATTTCTGGAAGAGCAGCTTTTCGATCAGAGACATTATGACCTGGAGCGGGTGGGGCGTTACAAGTTAAATCAGAAGCTGGATTTGACAGTTCCGATCCCGCACCGTACGATTACTAAGGGCGATATCATCCGGTTGGTTCGGCGCATGATTTTGATCAACAACAATGTTGAGCATGCGGATGACATTGATCATTTGGGCAACCGGCGTGTCAAGACTGTTGGTGAGTTGATCCAGAACAAGCTGCGCATTGGTTTGCGGCGGATGGAGCGCGTGATTAAAGAGCGTATGTCGATCCGCGACCAGGAACAGCTTTCCCCGGTGACACTGGTCAATATTCGCCCGGTTGTGGCGGCTTTGCGTGAATTCTTTGGCTCGAGCCAATTATCGCAATTTATGGATCAGACCAACCCGCTAGCAGAGCTGCGTCACAAGCGCACGCTGTCTGCGCTTGGTCCGGGCGGTCTGCGCCGTGAGCGCGCCGGTTTCGATGTGCGTGATGTGCATCACTCGCATTATGGACGTATCTGCCCAATTGAAACCCCAGAAGGCCCGAACATCGGTTTGATTGGCCGCCTGGCTTCGTTTGCGCGTGTGAATGAGTACGGTTTTATTGAAACGCCTTACCGTCGTGTGCTTAAGTTTATGCGCTCGACTGATGAGAACCTGAAGGGCCGCGCCTTACGTGAAGATGTCGTTGTAAATGGTGAGACGATTGCGAAGGCGAATGATCGTATCGATGCCGGGCTGGCTAAGAAATTAGCAAAGCTTGACCGTGAAATTCTGATTGTGCCATATGTTTCCAATGATATTGAGTACCTCTCGGCAGATGCCGAAGATAAGTTCGTCATTGCCCAGGCCAACGCTGTGTTGGGAGATGAAGGCGAGTATGTAGGCAACCGTGTTTCCTGCCGTTATCACTCTGGTTTCATCTTTACCAACCCGGAAAACCTGGATTATATGGATGTTGCGCCGCACCAGGTGGTAGGTATTAGCGCCGCGCTGATCCCGTTCCTGGAACATGACGATGCCAACCGCGCGTTGATGGGCTCGAACATGATGGCTCAGGCTGTGCCGTTGGTGCGTCCTGAGATCCCGACTGTATCGACCGGAATGGAATATTACGCTGCTCTGGATTCGGGGCAGGTGGTTGTGGCTGAAGCAGATGGCGAGGTGACTTCGGTTACTGGCAAGGAAATCATTCTGCGTGAAAATGCTGGCGGCGGGCTGCGTACTTATCAGCTGCGCAAATACCAGCGTTCCAACCAGTCGACCTGCATCGATCAGCGTCCAGCGGTGGTTAAGGGCCAGATTGTGAAGAAGGGCGATATTATCGCTGATTCATCCTCCACGGATGGCGGCGAACTGGCACTTGGTCAGAACTGCGTGGTGGCATTCCTTTCGTGGGAGGGCGGCAACTTTGAAGATGCCATTTTGATCTCGGAACGGCTGGTGCAGGAAGACCGCTTTACTTCTGTGCATATTGAAAAATATGAAGTTGAAGCGCGCGATACCAAGCTGGGACCAGAAGAAATTACCCGCGATATTCCCAATGTGGGTGAAGATGCCATCAAGGATCTGGACGAGAGCGGCATCATTCGGATTGGCGCAGAAGTTGGGCCCAATGACATTCTGGTTGGCAAGATTACACCCAAGGGTGAAAAAGAACTTACCCCCGAAGAGCGCCTACTGCGCGCCATCTTTGGTGAGAAATCACGCGATGTGAAAGATACATCACTGCGCATGCCGCATGGCGAGCGTGGAAAAGTGGTGGATGTGAAGGTGTTCACGCGCGAAGATAATTCTGATCTGTCTGCGGGTGTGGATATGATGGTGCGCGTTTCGGTTGCGCAGCGCCGTAAGATCACGGCCGGAGATAAGATGGCTGGACGTCACGGCAACAAGGGTGTTATTTCGCGGGTTGTGTCGGTGGAAGACATGCCTTACCTGGAAGACGGCACGCAGGTGGATCTGATCTTGAACCCGCTGGGTGTGCCTGGTCGTATGAATATTGGACAGGTACTCGAAGTGCACCTGGGATGGGCGGCCAAGCGTCTTGGTTATCGCGCCATTACCCCAGTGTTTGACGGTGCAAAAGAAGAAGAGATTGAAGCCGAACTCGCGCGCGCCTGGCTGGTAGATGAAGCCTGGCGAGAAACCGCTGCACAGGCCTGGGTATGGCTCAAGGATCAGGAATATGATTCTGAATCGATCAAGGATGATGATGAAGTGCGCAACCTGTACCTGGAGCATTGGCTGGGTACGCGCGGTTATGATGTTTACCGGATTGGCAACGAGTTGAATTATGCGCGCCGTTCAACCGCTTATGAATGGTTGAAGGATCATGGTTATGATCCGGATGGCATTCTGGCTTTCGAAATTCCTCATATTAAGGATCGCGCACGCATGGATGCGAATGCGATG
>JBBRWF010000171.1:0-8465 GCA_038249405.1 Anaerolineales bacterium | reverse complement strand
CCCTTTTCCACGTTGCCAATATCAATGCGGATCTCTGCGGCCAGGTTTTTCTCCGCATGAGAATCTGCAAAATTAACAAATTCAGGTTCATCATGGATGCGAATGGCTCCCGGCTGCATGGATAGGCGCATATCGATGATCGCATCCAGTACCTCATATTCCACATCAATCAGCTTCAGCGCGGCTTCGGCGATGGCAGGCGTTTCGGCGGCCACAAAGGCTACCCGGTCGCCCACAAACCGCACTTTATGATCAAGTGAGAATGCGTCCAGCGGGCCGGGGATTGGGTCGGATTGCCCCGCTGTCGAGTAGACAACGCGTGGAATATCCTGCCAGGTCAGCACAGCGGCTACCCCTTCCAGGGCTTTGGCGCGGCTGCTATCGATATGTTTGATATGCGCGTGCGCATGCGGCGAGCGCAGCACTTTGGCGTGTAGCATTCCGCGTGGTTCCATATCTGCGGCAAACGCCGGTTTGCCTTGCACTAATTTGACCGCATCTACTTTCTTTTCTGGTTTGCCAACGGTTTGGTAAGGCGAACTTTCAGGCGCAACCACCATTTTCGGCATCACCCTCGTTTGGGTTGTGCCCTGGCTGGATGTGTTGGAACTATCATCCGGACTGCCTGGGTTAACCCATATCCATGATTGTCCGGGTTCTGACAGGCTTTCCCCGCGCATGACTGCCGCCGCGCGCAGGATGGCTAGCACAGGTTTGGCATACCCCGTGCAGCGGCAAAGCACACCGGCAATTGCCTCGCGCACTTCAGCTTCACTGGGGTTGGGGTTTTTATCCAGCAGCGCTTTGGCGGCCAGCACTTGTGCCGGGGTGCAATATCCGCATTGAATCGCTCCGCTTTCCACAAAAGCCTGTTGAATCGGGTGCAACCCGTCCGTTTTTCGCCAGCCCTGATCGGGATGTTCGCCCAACCCTTCAATCGTGACAATCAGGTGACCTTCAGCCTGTGCAGCCAGCATCAGGCTGGAGTTGACAGGTTTGCCATCCAAAACAACCGTATCTGAACCGCTTAAACCCTGTTCATCACCAAATTTAACGCCGTAATATCCCAACTGGCGTAAGACAGCGAAGAGGGTTTCTCCGGGTGGGCAGTCAATGGTATGAATTTTTGCATTAATGGTCAGTTCAAGTTTCATGGTTTTTTCCAATCGAAAGATTTGCTTGTGGATGATTATTCGCAATTTCCTGTTGCCTGTGAGCGTACTATTTCTCTTAAATCATTAATGGTTTGTTTCTCGCCGTCTTTGTTTTCAAAAAGCCAAAAATCCCAGCCATTTGCTGGCGCGCCCATCAGAAGTGACCGGGCAACCGCATGGATCGATCCCGTGATGGATCCGCATTTCAAGTGACTGTTTGCCAGAATCGTAGCAGTCTGCCCATCCCGGGCAAAGGTTAGGGTTTGACCCGGCGTAAGCAGCCCCTGTTCGAGCAGCGCGCCAAACGGGATGCGTTTTGGCTTTTGGACATTCAGTGCGATGCTTTCCGGGCTGGCTGGTTCAGCCGTGTCAATCCGGTTTTGTGCAACCTGGATGTACTTCTCATTCTTCTCGATCCCAATCCAGTTCCGCCCGAGTTTTTTGGCAACTGCGCCCGTTGTGCCCGTGCCAAAGAAGGGGTCGAGTACGATATCCTGCGGGTTGGAACTTGCCAGTAAAACACGGTAAAGCAGCCCCTCAGGTTTTTGGGTGGTATGAGCCTTCTCTCCATTAACTCTGATCCGTTCCTTGCCGGTGGAGGTTGGAATGGTCCAATCTGACCGCATTTGCAGATCGTCATTGAGCGCCTTCATGGATTGGTGATTAAAGGTATAGCGTGCTCCGCGCTTTTTCTGTGCCCATAGCAAGGTTTCGTGCGCATTTGTAAAGCGCACCCCCCTGAAATTAGGCATGGGGTTGGTTTTCAGCCAGATGATATCGTTAAGAATCCAGAAATCCAGGTCCTGCAGGATCGCGCCAACGCGGTAAATATTATGGTAAGCGCCCATAACCCACAGCGTACCGGTTTCCTTTAGCACCCGGCGGCAGGCCAGCAGCCAGTCACGCGTAAATTTGTCGTATTCGGCGAAACTTGCAAATTTATCCCAGCCGTCATCCACGGCATCCACTTTACTCAGGTTTGGGCGGTAAAGGTCGTTTTGCAGTTGCAGGTTGTAAGGCGGGTCAGCAAAAATCAAATCCACCGCAGTCTCAGGCAGTGTGGAAAGAACTTCTATGCAATTGCCGTGCAGGATCGTATTGAGTGCTGAATTAATCACAGAGTCAACTGGCCTTTTAAAGAGTTGTGGCTGCGGTTATTAGAGAACTTTGATCACTTCCAACAGCCCGGCGCGTTCTTTGTTGGCTTTTTCAATTGCATCTGCCGAACCGAGAACAACTACTTTGGTTTGTTCGCCGCTGCCTGCCATTTTTGCCAGGATTTCGCCAAAAGCCTTAAAATCCTTTGAGCTGGTCGCGAGCACTTCATCCCGAATTTGCTGACGGTTGATATCTGTGTATCCCAGCAGGAACCGTGTCATGGATGTCCAACCCTTCGCATCTGGCAGCAGATATGCATCCAGATCGCCGACTGTGCCAATAATACCCTTGGTCAATTCGGCATCCGAGATTTCCAGCGATTTCAGGAAGCCAGCCGTGCCATCGTAATTATCCAGGCTTGCCAGTAGGTTGGGGTCGCGGTAAGAAATATAAGTAAATACACCCGAGTGCATGTCAAAAACGCATTGACCGCCGTAAGCGCCGCCCTGCACGCGGATTTTCTCCCACAGCCAGGTGGTCTGTAAATAATTATTGATGACATGCACTGAGCCGTGCGTTTTGTAACCCAACTCGTATAAGTTTGCGCCTTTTCCAACGTAATTTACCTGGGATGGAATAGTAAGTCCCTGGTTGGCCTTTGGCTCAAGTTTGAAGTTCCACGGCACATTTGGCGCTGCCGGTTGACCGGGCAGGCTGTCTATAAAGTTACGCAGCATCGGTTCAAAAGTCTGCCAGTTAGCCGCATCCAGAGTAACATTGGCCAGCATGGTGGTGTGGTTGACAAGCAGGCTGCGCAGGCTTTCCAGTTTTTCCAGTACCTGCGGCCATTCCTTGTCAATTTTTTCAGCCAGTTCGCGCAGAAAGAACAGATGCGTCACACCATTCATTTCTTCCGAGAGCCAGTCCGCTTCGTTGAAGCAGGCCCGCAGGCGCTGATTCACCACGCCAGAGCCGCCGGGAATCAGTCCGGCTTCCAGCCCGGCTTTTCGTTCCAAAACAATCTGGCGCAGGCGCTCACGATTGTCGAACCGCGCGGTCAGCAAAATATCTTTCAAAATATCCAGCAGGGCCGCCGATTGGGAAGCAACAGCTTTGCCGCGCAGAAAGAACCAGGCGGCTGACCGGTCGGAGGTGCGGACAGCAGAGTTAATCGTGGTCGAACGAATGCCGCCCGTAGCGCAGCCGATGCGCTGGGTCAGTTTGACAAAATCATCCTGTTCGGTGCCCATTTCCAACAAAAGGCGCCCCAATAACCCGGTATAGGGCAGCAATTCTTGCGGTAGCGCGTGCAGATCGAAGCCCAGATCCAGGTACACAATCCCATTGGTGAAAAGATCGTGATACAACACAGGTGTTTCGCTTGCCTGAAGTGCTACGATGGGCAAAGGTTTTATTTTCCGGTCGATATCGCTCAAAGCCAGGCTGGGAATGCTGTCCAGTGCTTCGGGCGAATCGGGTGTTTCCTGACGCAGCTTGAGTTCGGCTGCCTGGGCAATCATGCGCTGGATTTCATCTGGCGACATACCTGCTTTGGCCTTCGCCAGGCGTTCGGTTTCTTTTGCTTCGCGGCGCTTGCCTTCTTCAGCATCCGGGATGAGCATCACCGTTGTGCGGTGCGGGTTGTTCAGCAGGTGCTCTTCAATCAGTGACTCAAAGTGACGCCCGGCGCTGATCTTCTCTTTTAGAGTTGCCAGGGGTGCTTCAAATGCCAGGCCGTCCATCGGGTCACCGTCATACAACCAGGTGGTAAGCGTGCTGAGCATTAAAGACAACCCTCGTGGAAACCGCCCGCTGTTCTGTTCGCGCAGATGAAATTCAACTGTGTTCATACTTGCGGCGATGGTCTTTGGATCAATGCCATCTCTGACAAGTCGGCCAAGTGTTTCCAGAATCAGCGCTTCTACCTTTTCCAGGTTTTCTTGTTGAACACCAGTCATGCCCGCTGAGAACATAGTTTGGCGCAGTTGTTCCTCATATCCCCCAGTGACATCTTCACCCAGCCCCGATTCGATCAAGGCTCTTTTCAGCGGGGAGGCCGGGGTGCCCAATAAAATATGGGCTAGCAGTGAAATGTCCAGTGTGTTTTGAACATCCACCGCCTCTGTCAGCATCCAATTCAGGGTCAGGTAACTTTTTGCTTCGGCAGAATCACCCGAGTCATACGGATAGGTCATCTTTTTAGGCGCGCTGAACCGTGCCTGCAACGGAATTTGCGAGTCGGGCTCTTTTCTCTCAAAGTCTTTCAGCCAGTTTTCCAGGATGTTCAGGCGCTCTTCTTCAGGGTCATCCCCGTAGAAATAAATATAAGCATTGGATGGGTGGTAATAAGTATCGTGGAAATTTTTGAAAGCGGCATACGTCAGATCTGGAATAAATAGCGGGTCGCCGCCAGAATCGAACCCATACGAATTATCTGGATAGAGAGAATTGCGCGATTTATCACCCAATAGATCGTCCGGCGAAGAGTACGCCCCCTTCATCTCATTGAATACCACGCCCTTAAAGGTCAAAGGCGAATCTGGCGCGTCAATTTCGTAGTGCCAGCCCTCCTGCTGCATGGTGTGTTCAGGAATAAGCGGATATAACACCGCATCCAAATACACATCAATCAGGTTGTAAAAATCCTTCAGGTTTTGGCTGGCGAGCGGGTAGCAGGTTTTATCGGGGTACGTAAAAGCATTCACAAACGTTTGCAGTGAACCTTTAATGATTTCGACAAAAGGCTCTTTCACCGGGTATTTGCGCGATCCGCACAGCACTGAATGTTCCATGATATGCGCTACACCGTTCGAATCAGCCGGAGGTGTGCGGAAAGTGATGCCAAAGCATTTGTTCTCGTCGTTGTTAGTGACGGAAAGCAGGCGTGCGCCGGTCTGGTCGTGCACAAAAAGCTTGCCAGTTGCGTTAATTTCGGGGATATTGCGATTTTGGATCAAAGTGAAAGACATGGATTTCTCCGTGATGAAAAATGAAGTGTTATACCGGTAAAAGGGTTGGCGTATTCTTGAATTTACACTTTTTCCAAACAGCGCCGCGCAAGGGTTGCGGCTACATCCATGCGGTAATCTGCACTGGCCCAGGCATCGCTGGCTTCGTGGAAGGTATTTCGGGCGGCAGATTCAACGCCCTCAGATTCAGTTCCATCCATTGCCAGAAATGGGCTTTTGCCGTATCCGCCCAGTGCCAGGCGCGTGCGGCCTCCTGACCATCGTGCAAGCGCGGCGCACACAATGGGTGTATCCATCGGTGAACGGGCCACCATCTCGAAAGACGATTTTACGTTAAGTGCCAGACTGATGCTGGTGATCAATCCTGCCGGGTGCAGTGCCAGGAACTCTCCCAGGTTCACTAAGCTGGAAACCGTTCCTTGCAAGATCGCAAGACGGGCATCCAGGGCCAGAAGGCACGTGGCGAGCGCAGAGCGCCCATCGCTGGTCACCAGGCTGCCTGCCAGTGTGGCAGCGTTGCGAATGTTGAGCGCTGCATCCACGCGCATGGCTTGTTGCAGCGCTTCCGGGCAGTGCTCTGATTCTAACAACTGCTGCAGGGTCACACTTGCGCCGATTTCAAGGTTGTTCCCGGCTTTAACTATCTTGTTCAGTTCGAGCGCCTGCAAATCCACCACAGCAAACTGTTCTTCGTGGGCTTGGTTAAGCCAGGTGCCGCCGCCCATTGGACGGGTGCCGGGTTGAGCGAGCAGGCTTAAGGCTTCATCTAGCGCTAACGGGCGAAAATAATTTGTGATCATGGGAATCTCCATGGAAATAAATTAAATGTGTCAGACAACCTTATTATACAGGATGCGAGTCGTTTGACAGCTATTGCAGGCAACTGAATTCGGCAGCCTGCCAAAAACAGTATAAATTTATTTTTTTTTGATGGATGACTGTTAGCTTGTGGGTAGCTGCGAAACCTTCTTTGCGGTTAACATATTTCAGAAGAAACTTTTTTCCGGGTTCATCGTAAGCTAAGAGTATCCGCAAATTATTTTGATGAAGTTGAGGCCTTGCAATGAATCCTTTTTCTTTTTCCCCGGCGAATTCTATACCCGCAGATGTCGTTGAAAAACATTCCATGATTGAAATGCGTGGAGTCAATAAGTCATACCGCACTGCTGCGGGTGATTATCCAGTTCTCAAGGGCATTGACCTGGCATTTCGTTCTGGTGAATTTATCAGCATAATTGGTAAATCTGGTAGCGGGAAAACCCCCTTGTTGAACATGATCACCGGGATTGACCGGCCCAGCAGCGGTGAAGTATGGGTGAATGGCTCCCCCCTCCACTTGATGAGCGAAAGCCAGATGGCGCGTTGGCGCGGGGGCAATCTGGGGATTGTCTTTCAATTTTTTCAACTTCTCCCCAGCCTTTCGATTTTGGAAAACATTTTGCTGGCGATGGACTTTGGCGCGAAAATCCCGGCCGGAGAGCGTAAAGCCCGCGCCCTGTACCTTTTGGATTTGGTGGGACTGTCTGAACATGCTCATAAGCTTCCGCTTGCACTTTCCGGGGGGCAGCAGCAGCGTGTGGCAATTGCCCGCGCCCTGGCCAATGACCCGCCTGTGCTGATTGCGGATGAGCCAACCGGTAACCTTGACTCGAAAACTGCCGAGTCAGTTTTTGAGTTATTCAACCAGTTGGTCTTGCAGGGCAAGACCAACATTATTGTCACGCACGATAGCGGTCTGGCGCAGCGCACAAACCGTACCGCCTTTATTGCGGAGGGTGTGATTGTTGATGAATTTATTTCCGGTTCCAGCGCTCTTGCGCACCTGCAAAAGCAAAAAAACCTGCCCGTGGCTGGAGATTAAGAGATGTATACACGCTGACGCAAAGTCTGGATGGATTTTTGGGGCAATAAAACCCGCAGTCTGCTAATGGTATCCACCCTCCTTGTGGGTGTATTTTCGGTTGGTCTGGTCAACAACATGTCGAACATGATGAATCACGATATGGATCAAGACTTTCTTTCATCCAATCCATCCGAAGCGAAAATAACAGCCTATCCATTGAACGAAGATTGGGTGAGCTGGATGCGCAACATCCCAGGCGTTGGGATTACGGAAGGGCGGACTCTGATGATCTCCAAGTGGATCACCTCGTCCGGGCAGAGCACCAATATCCAGCTGTCCGCCATAAAATCGATTGATTCCGTTCGTGTTGATCTGCTCAAACCTGCCGATCCCAATGGTTTTCTGCCCACCCTGAGCAGGCAGCAGGTTGTCTTTGACCGTTCTGCCAGCACGATCGGCTTGCAGCCGGGCGAAACCATCCAGATAGAACTCCCCGGCGGCGAAAAACGCAGCCTCCAGTTTGTTGGCTATGTGCACGATGCTACCACCTTCCCATACGCCATTTCCGGTGTAATCTCAGGCTATATCACGCGTGAGACCGCTGAATGGCTCGGATCTGGAAAGAATTATAACCAGCTGCTGATCAGCGTGGCCGAAAACCCAACCGACCAGGTTCATGTATCTAATGTGGTTAAGAAAATTAACGACCGCATGGAGAAGAACGGCGTCACCGTAGAAAGTGTATTCATAAATAATCCCGGTCATCATTTCGCATGGCAAATTACCCAGGGCGGCGTTTTCATTCTGGGACTTTTCGGCTGGATGACGGTTGTTTTGAGTTCTTTTTTGATCGTGAATACCATTGTGGCGCTCATGTCACAGCAGACGCGGCAGATCGGGGTCATGAAGGCCATTGGCGCGGGTACCTGGCAAATATTTCCAATGTATCTCGTTCTGCTGATGAGTTTTGGCGCAGCGGCCTTCCTGATCTCTGTTCCGTTGTCTTCCTGGATGGCGTCCCTTTTCCTTCAATTCATGGCAGTTTTCTTAAATTTCGACCTCAGCCCCACAAACTTATACCCGGATGTCGTGCTTATGCAGGCCGCGGTATCCTTTCTAACCCCCTTGGCGGCCGCGGTGGTGTCGGTGATTAATGGTCTGCGCATTCCAGTGCGTGAAGCCCTGGGTAGTTATGGTTTGGGTGGTAGCTCGCAAACAGCCGCGGCTCCAAAAGAATCACAGCTCGCCTTTATTCCGCGGCCTGTTCTGCTTTCTCTCCGCAATGCCTTTCGCCGTAAAGCGCGCGTCTCACTGACCATTTTTACCCTGATCCTGGGCGGCGCCATTTTTATCGCCGTATTTAATCTTTGGGCCAGTTTTGACCGGGTCATGTTGGATATT
>JBBRWF010000170.1:0-8482 GCA_038249405.1 Anaerolineales bacterium | reverse complement strand
TCGGGGCTGGTCAGGCCCAGGCCCTGGGCGCGGCGTTCGGCGATGACTTCTTCTGAAGGGAAATAAACATCCCCTTCCATCTCGGGCTTAGTGCCTGGCATGGATGTTCCTCCTGTATAAATTTTGATAGTTTTAGAGTCCGGATGGTTAATCTTTGAAAATCTTAATAAGAGTAGCAGATTTTTGGCAGAATTCAATACCCATTCCAGACTCTAAAACCAATTGTCAAAAACTACGGCAGTATTACTTTGCGTTGTGCAGCGGGGCCACCGAAGCGTCAGATGAAATTTCGATGTGGCTTGTTTCAGGAATTTTGAAATAACAGGCGACTGCACAAATTGCTGCAATGCCATTGGGTACCACAGCCCGGCAAAGTTATTGCCGGTGGCTTTGATGAGCGACAGACCTATGATCGGCTCCATACCGCCAAAGACACTATTCCCGCCCAGGGTGGCTGTGATCTGGATCCAGCTTGTGTGGAAACCACGCCGGTCATCTGGAGAGTGCTCTGCCACGCAGGTGGCGCCGCCGTATTCGCCGCCGAGCGCCAGTACCGGTAAAATGCGCAGGAAGATAAGAATCGCACCGGCTATCGGTCCGATTTGATCAATTGTGGGCAATAAACCGACCGCAAAGGTACACAGACCCATGAGGGTCATGGTGACCTGGAAGGTGTACTTGCGGCCGATCATATCGCCAACGCGGCCAAAAACGATCGCGCCAAAAGGATGTACGATGAACCCCACAGCAAAAGCGGCCAGCCATGCAATCAAATCTCCCAGTGGAGCACCAGTCTGGTAGAACTTGCTTGCGATGAAAGAGGGGGAAGACTTCTAAAAATATAGAAGTCATACCATTCGATCATGGTCCCTGCAGCAGATGCAAAAATGATGCGAGGTAGACCTTGCGCCTTTTCTTCTGGTTTTTCTGCCATGTGTGTCTGTGCTTGGTAGTGCAAATGGTAGAAGAGTGTCCATCGAAATTCGACAGCCTCTCACTCTTGTAAACGACAAGCGGAATTTGGTACTTTGAAGCCGATCCACATGTAACCCGGGCCGGTTCAGATGGGGAGCCTCCACACTACCCCAGCCTCGCATCGTAAAGCCCTGGAAGCATATAAACCACTTACGGGTGCGTTAAAACAAAAAAACCCAATCGCATCTGAAATTACAGGTGACCGGGCACGCGGAAAACCGCTTGCCAGAGGGTCTGTGTATCCAGAGTATTGAGAATCTTTTGTGTATGCACCGGCAGCTCCTTGATTGTAAAATCAGTAAGGAATTCAGCCTGCTAAAAGATATCTTTGAACTTTAGAAAGACAACACGCATTTATTTTTTAGTTTCGCTTTTATGAGAATTTGATGAGAATTGTTCATCGGGAATAAAAATCGCAAGCGGATGGAAGTACCAGAGGGTAACCAATTATCTAAGCCTGGTTTTTTAGATTAGCGATGACAGGTCTGTCTTTCGCCAGAGCTTCTTGTGATTAATAGATATTTAGTAATTGACCTATTGCATAAGTCCGCTCTGGGCTAACCCAAAGGGGGGGCAAAGATCGCGAGCCCTGAGCTATGAACAGCGCCCCACTCCGCTACGCTGCGGGGATAATAATTAATGGAGCTTTAACACAATTAGTAATACTTCAAGATCAGGATTTGACATTTGCAAGAGTTCTCATGAATGTTTACTTAAAAACAAGTACCACATTATTTGAAATCAGTTTTTCTAATAATCAATTTATTTTTTATGAATTGCGGTAATATGTACCTGAAGCAGGGTGATTTCTGTCACATTTTGATTTAAGATGCTTGACATCCTGCGTGAGCAGGTATATTATATTAATAACCCACCCCCCTTGGGGGGGGTAAGAGGAAAATATTATGAAACCAGACCAGACTCTTAAGCGACTAAAAACAATAGAAGGCCATATGCGCGGTGTAATTCGTATGGTGGAAGAAGACTCGTATTGTATTGATATTATTCGGCAAATTCAGGCTGTGCAGGCTGCGTTGAATAAAGTTAGCACAGGTATTTTGGAAGATCATTTGAACTCATGCGTTACCACCGCAATAAAAGGGGATGACCCTCTGGAACGTGAACGAGTTCTTAAAGAAATTACTGATGTGTTTGCAACTGCTACCAAAGTGTAGCAATAAAAATTTGCCAAAGGAGAATAGACCATGACGACTGTAACGTATTCCATCCCCAATATTTCTTGTGGACATTGTGTGCACACTATCCAGACCGAGCTTGCGGATGTAGAGGGTGTGCAATCTGTAGTTGCTGATCAGGAAACCAGGAAGGTTGAGATTGTGTTCGATACCCCGGCCACTGAAGAAAAGATCAAGGCGCTCCTGGTTTTGATCGATTATCCTGTGGGTGTGTAGGTCCAGCTTTGCGTGTTACCAGGCAATCTTTGTGTGATTCATGGTAACAAGGTTTTTATCTAAATTCTGTTAGAGAATACGTTTTCAATATAAGGGCGCAGTAAATACGCCTAAGTTTTTTTGCGTCTTTATTAATTTAATGGTGAGGAAATGTCTGAAATAAAACAATTAACGTTACCTGTAACCGGGATGACTTGCGCCAACTGTGTTGCCACGGTTGAACGTAATTTGAAGCGTCTGGATGGGGTTGGCAATGCAGTCGTAAACCTTTCCTCTGAGCGGGCCACTGTGGAGTTTGACTCTGCGAAATTGAACCTGACCGATATCATTTCCCGCGTGGAACGCGCCGGTTATGGGATTGCCACCGGTGAAGCTGACCTTGTCATCAAGCGTCTGGCAGACGATAACGATGCCCGCCGCCTGGAAAAAGCGCTTGCCAGGCTGGATGGAGTTTTGGAAGCCCAGGTGACTTTCACAACTGAGAAGGCGCGCCTGAAATATGTGCCCACCATCATTTCTCAGGCCGAAATTCGGCGGGCGGTGAGCGCCGCTGGTTTTGAAGCTGTGGAATTGGGTGGACAGGCCGAAGATGCCGAAGCGATTGCGCGCGAACATGAAATTACCGAACAACGCCGCCTGTTGATGATCGGGTTAATATTTACTGTACCGCTCTTCTTGCTTTCGATGGGGAAGGATTTTAGCCTGCTGCCAGATTTCTTCTATGTAGCCAACCATGATGCCATGTCGATGGAAATGGGCGGAATGCATCCGGCAATGCCCTGGTTCAACTGGTTGTTACTGATATTGGCAAGCCCGGTGCAATTTTATGTTGGCTGGCAATATTATGTTGGAGCCTTCAAATCTTTGCGAAACGGCTCGGCAAATATGGATGTATTAATTGCCATGGGTTCTTCGGTGGCATTTCTTTACTCATTACCAGTCACATTTGGTTGGTTGGATGGTCATGTTTACTTTGAGACCGCTGCGGTCATCATTACCCTGATCCGTTTGGGGAAATTTCTGGAAGCACGGGCAAAGGGACGTACCAGTGATGCCATCAAAAAGCTGATGGGCTTGCGCGCAAAAACAGCGCGGATTGTGCGTGACGGTCAGGAACTGGAAGTGGCTGTTGATGATGTGAAAGTTGGAGACTACGTGATCGTTCGCCCGGGTGAGAAGATCCCCGTGGACGGCGTGGTGGTGGAAGGGCGTTCAGCCATTGATGAGTCCATGCTGACTGGCGAATCTCTGCCGGTCGAGAAAAAACCTGGCGACCCTGTGATTGGGGCGACTCTAAACAAACTTGGACTGCTCAAGTTTGAGGCCACCAAGGTTGGCAAAGAGACAGCCCTGGCACAAATCGTGCGGCTGGTTGAGGATGCTCAGGGCAGCAAAGCGCCCATCCAAAAGATTGCTGACCAGGTCTCGGCGGTATTCGTGCCGGTGGTAATTGGCATTGCAGCGGCAACATTCCTGGGCTGGTTTTTCTTTGGGCCGCAAATGGCGATTAATGCGAACCTTACCCCATTTACGCGCGCGCTGGTAAACATGGTGGCGGTGCTGGTGATTGCCTGCCCATGTGCCATGGGACTGGCAACGCCTACCGCTGTGATGGTAGGAACGGGCAAGGCCGCGGAAATGGGCATTTTGTTCAAAAATAGTGAAGCGCTTGAGCGAGCTGGCAAGGTCACAATGGTGGTGCTTGATAAGACTGGTACTGTAACAAAGGGCCAACCGGCAGTGACTGATATTGTGTGTGACCCGGGCATTAACGAAACCGAACTGTTACGCCTGGCTGCCTCGGTTGAAAAAGGCAGCGAACACCCGCTTGGCGAGTCGATTTGGGCTGAGGCGACCAATAGAGGCCTGGAGTTTGCTGAGTTGAGCGGGTTTATGGCTGAGGCCGGGCAAGGTGTGGAAGCGCAGGTGCAGGGCCTGCTTGTGACGGTCGGAAACTTGCGCATGATGAAGAGCAGGGAATATGCGCTTGGCACGCTGGAGCTTGAGGTTGAACGCCTGCAATCTGAGGCTAAAACGGCCATGCTGGTTGCTGTGGATGGAAAAGTACGCGGTATCATCGCCGTGGCAGATACTGTGAAAGAAAGTTCAAAACAAGCGATTGCAGATTTGCACCGTATGGGTTTGAAAGTGGCGATGATCACGGGTGACAACCAGAAAACAGCCGAGGCAATCGCCAGGCAGGTGGGCATCGATACCGTTCTGGCTGAAGTTTTGCCAGATGGAAAATCTGCTGAAGTTAAGAAGCTGCAGAGTTCTGGCGTGGTGGTGGCGATGGTGGGCGATGGAGTGAATGACGCCCCGGCCCTGGCTCAGGCCGATGTGGGCCTGGCGATTGGCACCGGTACAGATGTTGCCATGGCAGCTGCACCTGTGACCTTAATCAGCGGAGATTTACAGGGTGTGGCGCGCGCCATTTCTCTTTCGCGCAAGACGCTGGGTGCAATTCGGCAGAATTTGTTCTGGGCGTTTTTCTACAATGTTGTGCTTATTCCCGCCGCGGTTATGGGATATCTCAACCCGATGTTGGCGGCTGGCGCAATGGCTTTTAGCAGCGTGTTTGTGGTTACGAACAGCCTGCGCTTGCGCAGGACAAAAATCGAGTAGTTTTCGTTTGAGATTATTTACCCGGCCGGGATAATTATTTCAACGATTTAGAAGACAATTTATACCGAAAAGGATGCATTACATGAAAAAAATTTTGATCACCTTGTTATCGGGTCTAGTTATTCTTTCAGCCTGTGCCCCTGCGCAAAGCGGGCCAGCGCGCGCTGACTTGCCAGCTGGCATGGCCTTTGCCGAAGGTAAAACCATCTATTTTGTGCACACCGAAGCATCTGACCAGGCAATTGCCGATAAATTGACCAATATGATGAAATCTCCGGTTTTGTTTGTTCCTGCATTGGCCCAGGTGCCAGATAGCGTGCTGGCCAATGTTTATGTTTTCGCCAATGGACTGGCTGGAAATGGTCCGCTTGGCTTTCAATCGGATGTGTTTGATAACCCGCCATCCGCCGCTGGCTATAGCCCATTACGCCGCTTGAATGCAGCAACCTGGGCAGACCCCGCCAAAGCGCGGGAGCTAAAATCTGCGGCGGATGTGCTGGCAGCCCAAAAAGCTGGCGAGCTGACGATTGAACAGCCAGGTGTGGTGATCAACATGCCCTTTGTACTTTGGGATGGCGGGAAGCGCTAGGCGATGGATCAATACCTGCTTGCATTAATCACCGGGCTCACCACTGGCGGTTTAAGCTGCCTGGCTGTGCAGGGCGGCTTATTGGCCAGTTCGCTGCAGCGGCAATTGGAGCAGGACCTTATAGCCCATCCTGTGCCGGTTGGGAAGAAGAGTAGAAAAGCAGCGTTTGTAAAGCCGCATTCGCCGCGAATTGCACTGCCGATTATTTTGTTCCTGGGCGCCAAGATCATGGCGTACACGCTCCTGGGATTTCTACTCGGGGCGCTCGGTTCGGTATTGAAGTTAAATACCACCTCGCGGGCCGTGCTGCTGATTGCGATTGGGATCTTTATGGTTGGCAACGCTTTGAGGATGTTTAACATTCATCCCATCTTCCGGTATTTTGTGATTGAGCCCCCAAAGTTCATTACGCGTTTTATTCGCCGGAAATCCAAGAGTGATGATCTTTTTGCGCCGTTGTTCCTGGGCGCACTCACCATCCTTATTCCTTGCGGGGTGACCCAGGCAATGATGGCGGTTGCAATTGCCACCAGCGATCCGTGGCAAGCTGCCGGGCTGATGTTTGCGTTTACCCTGGGTACCAGCCCGGTCTTTTTTGTAGTTTCTTACCTGGCGACAGCCCTGGGTTCCAAAATGGAATCGATTTTTATGCGGGTGGTGGCGGTTGTCATACTGGTGCTGGGATTGGTTTCGATTGATTCCGGGTTCACACTGATGGGAGCGCCGTCCATGATGAGTTGGGCGCAGTCGTGGATGAGCCCTGCGGAAGTTGCGCAAATTCCTGCAGCAGAACCTGGCGGTGTCATTTTGTTAAATGCCACCAATGATGGTTATTCCCCCCGTATTTTACATGCCAAATCAGGCGTCCCGGTAAAGCTAAACCTGGTGACAAAAGATACGTACTCGTGTGCACGCGGTTTTGTGATCCCGTCTATCAATGTTGAGCATCTTTTGCCCGCCACAGGTACAGTTCTGGTGGATATCCCGGCGCAAGATAAGGGATCTGTGATGAATTTTACCTGTACGATGGGCATGTACACTGGTCAAATCGTATTTGACCAGTAATGGGTAAGAGTCAAAACCCAATCCGAGGGCATCGAGCGCGCGCAGCCATATATTTCTGCGTCCGTGGTTTTGATCCGCCTGGTGAAGGACCCAACGGGTAAGGTTGATTGCAGCAGAGCGTGCCGGTTCTGGCGGGAAAGGGTAATGTTTGGAGCGCACCATCTTGAGTTGGGTGCGCTCCGTTTTATTTCCATCCAGCAGGTCAAGCATTTTCTGAGCGCTAAAGCGGGTGGTACCGACCCCCAGGATATTCGTTAAATCTCTATTATTTTCCCCAGATACCGATTTTGGCGGTGCTGGCTTGCTGCTGCGCGCTTTGAAAAACTGCATCACAGGCCTTGTTTGAGACATCTGGCACGGCTTTGGCGAAGCCTTGGTTAACCAGCAAGAAGTTAACAAAAGTATCGCCTACCTTTACATAGCGTACCAGACGCCCGGAAGGATCCTTTTCAACTCCATCCTTGTACAGGGTGATGTCTTTTGCAAAGACCAGTTCAGAATTTTTTTGTACCGCTTCTCCGCTGTAGAAGTCTTTGCTTTTGATGTATTCAGGGGCATCAATGCCGATGTAGTGGACCACATAGGTCGCGCCATCTATGATGACTTTAATGGTATCGCCATCCAGAATATCGAGGACTTTACCGGTCTGGGTGGGTTGGCTGGTATGCAGGCCGTTTCACTGCCGGGCGGCGATTGGGTCACGTGTTGAACTGGCGCAGGTGTGGTGGTTTGTTGTAAAATCCCGCTGGTAGGGGTTGGTGGGTTTAGCTCTGGTATCAGCGTGATGGTCGGAAGCTGGGTTATCTGCGCCTGGGCTGTGGCAGTCTGATTTACCTGCTCGGGCTGGAGCGTCACGGCTGCCGCCGTGCTTTGCAATTTGAACATGTTCTCCGTTTCTTTGGCGGAGGCAGTTTCGACTGCGCTGGTAAAGATGGCCACAGGAGCTGTTTCGTTTGCTGGTTTTGCGGTGGTGCAGCCAAAGCAGAGACATAAATATAGGGTTGAGAGCACCCCTGACAAGATGTTTTTTGGCGAGGAATTGGCTTTCATAATTCTCTGGTAATCCTTTGGGTTAAAAATGTAATTTGCAATGGTTAATTGTGCCGTGCCGACAAGCATACAAGGAAAATAGCGCAGGCGCAAGGTTTTCTGCGCGAGATGAAGGGAGTATACTAGACCAATTGGATAAGGAGAAGATTGTATGACCAATAAGGGACTGTGGTACGCACTTGGTGCATATACTGCCTGGGGGTTATTCCCAGTTTACTGGAAATGGCTGCACCAGGTGGATGCTGTTCAACTGATCGGGCATCGGATCAGCTGGTCCTTCATCCTGTTGATCCTTTTTGTTATTGCCACGCGACAATTCCAGGCCTTTCGTTCTGCATCTCTGCATTGGCGTGTCATTGGAATGTACTTTGTGGCTGCCATTCTGGTTGGCATAAACTGGCTGGTTTATGTGTGGGCGGTAAATGCGAATTATATTGTTGAAACCAGCCTGGGCTATTTTATCAATCCATTGGTAAGTGTCATGCTGGGTGTTATTTTCTTGGGCGAGCGTTTGAGAAAATTCCAGTGGCTGCCGGTGATACTGGCAGCCTGCGGGGTGATTTACCTGGCTGTGATTTACGGCCGGCTGCCGTGGATTGCGCTGAGCCTGGCTTTTTCTTTTGGCACGTATGGGCTGGTTAAGAAACTATCTCCGCTCGGTTCACTTTATGGTCTTACGCTTGAAACTGCCATTTTATTTATTCCAGCCCTGGTTTATTTAATTTATGCAGATATCTCTGGAAGTGGGGTTTTCTTGCGCAGCAGC
>JBBRWF010000169.1:0-8511 GCA_038249405.1 Anaerolineales bacterium | reverse complement strand
CGGCGCCGTTGTGGAAATTGCCTGAAAACGGGAAAAATCGGGCTCGGGTGGTTGCACAGGCTCTGAAGCTGCCACCGCAGGTTTTTCCGCAGGTTTTTGCTCCTGGCTTGCGCCAGCCAGCCGGTTAAGCCCACTGATCTGCGACCGTGTAAGCGGACCTGCCAGAAAATTCATTGTCCAGCGTGTCTGGAAAAGCTGCGGGCCGTTGGAATGAATATTGTGCAGCAGGAAAACACGTTTGCCAAGCGCGGAGATAATATCGCTGTAAGCGCTGCGGTCCAGATCGGCGCTGGCCGATTGCAAACCATCCAGCAGGCGGTTCTTGTCTCTTTCAGTTTGCAGCTTTCCGATAAACCATGAGCCCGCATTGGAAAGCGCCTTGTAATCCACATCCACCGGGTTCTGCGTGGCAAGTACCAACCCCACACCAAAAGCGCGCGCCTGCTTCAGCATACGCAGCAGCGGCGTTTTGCTGGGCGGCATGGCTGTGGGCGGCAGGTACCCATAAAGTTCATCAAAATACAACAGCGCGCGCAGAGATGTAGAGCCAGACTGGGTTCGCATCCAGGTTTCAACCGCCGAAAGCAGCAGGGTCACAAAAAACATCCGCTCGCCATCGCTCAGATGGGCAATATAAAAGACACTGTGGCGCGGGCGTCCTTCCGGGGTGAAGAGCAGCGCTTTTACATCCATCGGCGCGCCTTCTCGCCAGGCCTGAAAAGCCGGTGAAGCCAGGATGTTATTGAGAGTCATCGCCAGCAGATTGCGCTCTTTGGATGGAAAGAAATTATCCACCGGGAAAGCGCCCAACTTCTCAAAAGGCGGGGCCTGCACCTGCAGGATCAATTCGGTCAGGTCCAGGTTTTTCCCGTGACTCCAGGCAAACTCAAAGATATTCGCGATCAGAATATGTTCACGCGAGCGCAGCGGATCAATATCATCATAGCCCACCAGTCCCAGTAACGCGGTAACCGTGCTGGAGATCTTCTCCCGCAGAATTTCCTTATTCCCTTCCCAGGGCACCTGCGG
Organism: Anaerolineales bacterium; assembly: GCA_038249405.1. Lineage (GTDB taxonomy): Bacteria > Chloroflexota > Anaerolineae > Anaerolineales > Villigracilaceae > UBA5195. Next base: position 7,482 of record JBBRWF010000169.1, on the reverse strand, counting down.
AGATTCAAGCGAGGAAAGCACACTGATTTGCAAACCCGCGTCCGAGCCCGGGGTATACACCGAATACTGCGCGGCGGCGGCCAGATCACGGATACGCTGCTGGTCAATGCCCCAGGCAGCCAGCCCCTGCTTCCATTGCTCGGCAGTTTCGCTGGCAACCGCTTCCAGGGTCTTCCCCTGCCGTCGAATGGTATCCGCATCCAGCCAGGGCTGAAAATCCTGGGGCGCCAGTTCAGGGAAGTGCAGCAGCAGGTTGGTCAAATCACCCTTTGGATCAATCAAGATCGCCGGTATGCCCTGCAAAGCAGCTTCTTCCATCAAGCCAATGCACAGACCGGTTTTTCCTGAGCCGGTCATGCCAGTAATGACCGCGTGCGTCGTTAGATCGGTCGGGTCGTAATTCAGCGGCTGATTGGTCAATCTGCTGTTTTTTAAGTCGTACCCTCGGCCGAGATAAAATTGGTCATTCATAAGTGCTCCTAGAGTCAATAAAGGATATCTTTAGTCAGTATTTTCTTCATCAAAAAGCGCAGTCGTTAGCAAAATATACTCCGATTTACACAAGAAAGCAAGCCGCGTAGAACAAATGATCGCTTTAGTTTTTTTTGCATAAACCAGAATCAAACACACATCATACTGATTATTATATAATAGACCTCTTGCATAAGTCTGCTCTGGGCTAACCCACAGGGTGCTACGCTTAAACCTTTAGCGATAAACAGCGCAGCGTTTCATTTCAACCTTCATCGCTTTTCCCTCACCTGAAAAACACCATTGCGCAACAAGAAACAGGAGCTTTTTTGAAAGACCACTCACTCATTACCACCCTCAAAAACCTTACCGGCAACGCACGCGGTTGTGTTTACACCGAACCCCTCTGGGGCATCCCATTCAACCTGTATGCTCCATATGCTTCCATTTACATGCTCGCGCTCGGCCTCAACGATAAACAAATCGGGTTGATCGTCAGCATCAGTTGGGGCTTTCAAATCATCCTGGCACTCTTAAGCGGCGTCATCACCGACAAACTTGGCCGCCGGCGCACCACCCTGGTCTTTGACCTGCTGGCATGGAGCGTGCCTGCCCTCATCTCAGCCCTTGCCCAAAACTTCTGGTATTTCCTGGCCGCCGGCATCATCAACAGCGTCTGGCGCATCACTCACAATTCCTGGACCTGCCTCCTGGTCGAGGACACCGACGAAACCCAGCTGGTGGATATCTATACCTGGATTTACATTGCCAACCAGTTGGTCGGCTTTGTTGCCCCCCTGGCAGGTCTGCTGATTGGTTATTTCTCGCTCATTCCCACCGTGCGCGGCATCTACTTTTTTGCGGCCATCATGTTTGCCCTGAAAGCCCTGTTCACCTACTGGTACACACAGGAAACCGAACAGGGCAATATCCGCATGCACGAAACCCGTCACCAGAGCGCACTGGTTGTGCTTGGTGAATATAAAAATGTCCTTCGCGAACTGCTGCTCAGCGCCCCTACCCTCTTTACTGCCGGCATCATGCTGGTATTCAGCATCACCACCCTGATCAGCGGCAGCTTCTGGGGCATCATTGTCACCGAAAAACTGCGTATTCCGGCTGAATACCTGGCTGTTTTTCCTTTCGTCAAATCAACCGTCATGCTGCTGTTCTTTTTCTTCATCACCCCGCGCATCAAAGAGTTGCACTTCAAGCTGCCCATGGTCTATGGTTTTCTCGGCCTGGTCGTCAGCCAGGTGCTTTTGATCGCCTCCCCGCAAAACAATTATTTCTTCCTGGTCATCAGCATCATCTTGGAATCCTGCTGTTTCGCTGCCGTCTGGCCGCTGTTGGACAGGATGATCGTACTGACCATTGAAGCAAAAGAACGCGCCCGCATCCAATCGATTTTATCCGTCGGCATCATCCTGCTCACCTCCCCATTCGGCTGGATCGCCGGGAGCCTCTCCAGCATGGAAAAAGGCCTGCCATTCATCCTGAATATCATCCTGTTTGCTCTGGGCGCGGTCCTGGCTGCGCTGGCTGGCAAGGCTGCGCAAAAACCAGCCGCGGCTCAATTTCTTTAGCCGTTGCCAATTACCCTTAATAAAAAAGCGGGAGTGCCTCTGGTCAAAAACCACCATGCGCACTCCCGCTGCGATTTATTACTGTTTTACAATTCCACAGGCGCGCTCAAAAGCGCCACAATCAGCTTCACTGCGTTCTGCACATCGTTGTAATCCACCATTTCTGAAGCGCTGTGCACATAGCGGCAGGGTATCGAGATGCAGCCCACCGGCACGCCCGCCCGCACCAACTGCATGGCCCGCGCATCCGTCGTGCCGCCCGGCAAAACCTCGCGTTGATAAGGTAGTTTAGCCTTCTCGGCTGTGCGAATCATCCAGTTAACAATGCGAGGGTCCGAGAGCATACCGCCATCTTTGATCTTGATTGCCGGGCCTTTGCCCAGATCCATTGTGAAACCCTTTTGAGCGGGTGTATCGCCCCAGCCTGTCACATCGATGGAAAATCCCAGGTCAGGGTCAATTCCAAAAGCGGATGTTTCTGCCCCGCGCGTGCCAACCTCTTCCTGGGTGGTAAATACCACATAAACATCCAGCGGGCTGGATTTTAACGCGCGCAAGGCTTCAATCGCCACAACACAGCCAATCCGGTCATCCATCGATTTAGCCACCAACCGCTCACCCATATCCAGGAACGGGCGGTCAAACGAGGCGACATCCCCTATTTTAATCGGGTGGTTTTTATTGCTGCTCGCGCCCACATCGATATAACATTTCTCCAACGGTTGTGATTCAAGGAACTTTTCCACAGGTTCATAACCGATCACACCAGGTGTGCCATTAGCGAAACGCACACGGCTGCCGGCTAAGTTGCGCGGATAGACTCCGCCAATTCCGCCGAAACGCACAAAACCCTTCTCGTCAATATGAGTGGCAATGATGCCAATCTCATCCATGTGCGCCGCGATCATGATTTTCTTCGCAGGGTTTTTGCCAATCGTTGGCGCTTTGTGCGCAATCAGGCTGCCAAGCGCATCCACGCGCATATCATCAACCAGCCCCGCCACTTCGGCGCGAATTACATCGCGGACGGGGGACTCGTAACCGGAAGGGCTGAATGTTTCAGTCAATTTTTGGATGAGTTGTTTCATAGGTGGGTTTCCTTATCATCAGTTTAGGCGGGAAGGCTTACTTTTTCACCCGCAGCATAAGATTTTGTCTCGTTTTTCGTGATTACATATACCTTTTGGCGTCCCATCACCTGCCAGCCGCCATCCAGCCTGCCCACCAGGGCAGTGTCTTCATCCAACCCCAGGGCGTACTCACCGGCTGGGATCAGGGGCTGCAAAAGTGGAATAGTGACACCGCGCCAGGCCACCATGCGATCGAAGTGCGGGAAAATATGTGACTTTGGCAGCAGCGCAAACGCTCTTTTTTGGCGCAGGCTGAACCCGCGCAAATCGGGCAAAAATTCGCCCACAAACATAGCTCCGGCTGAACAACCCGCAAAAGCAGCTCCACGCCCAGTGGCGGCCAGCACAGCTTTCCAGGTCTGGCTGCCTTCCATGGTCTCAAATAAATACGATGGGTTGCCGCCTGAAAAATAAATCAAATCCGCTTGTTCAATCAACGCAATATGCCGGGCATCATCGGCTTCAGTGCGGTTGGTAATACGCAAAGCGTCCACCTGCGCGCCCAGCGCGCTGAAATGTTCCAGACCCATGCGCATCCAGCGATTAACCGATTCATTGCTTTCCAGACCGGCTGCGGTTGGGAAACACACCACGCGCGGCCTGCGCCCGTCGCCAACCGATTGTTCCAATAAATACCGGTCGATATCATTCATCACCGGTAAATATTCACCGGAGCCAAGCAAAGCGATCAATCCATTCATGGTCAGTTTTCCTAAAACAATAACGATAAAAACACTTTGTGCGTTGAAAACCCGCTCACATCCGTTCGCCAGCCAGCAGAGCCGGAGTCATACGGTTGAGCGCCTGGTAGAGCAGCGCCAGGGTATTCTTCCAGTCATCCACTCGTGAGAGCGAAATGGCCGTATGGGTGTAACGATGCGGCACCGAAACGCTGATGCTGGGGATACCCTCGCGCGTGCGGTGGATGGCGCCGGCATCTGTGCCGCCGCTGCCAGGCTGGCGGTATTGATAAGGAATGCCAGCCTGTTCAGCTGTCTCCGCCAAAAAGCGGATCAGGCGCGGATCATTCAGGGTGCCGCCGTCAAATGTGTAAATCGCCGGGCCAAAACCGAGCTTTGTGTTGTAGAAAGTATTTTCAGAACCGTCATGCACAGGCAAATCATTCGCCGGGGTGGAATCAACAGCGATAGCCACATCCGGATTGAAATGATAGGCCGCCACCTTTGCCCCGCGCAAACCGATCTCTTCCTGCACAGAAAACGAGAGGCACAGATCCACGTTTTCGGGCGCAAATTTGAGCAGTTCAATCAAGGTCGCCACCCCAATGCGGTCATCGATGGACTTGGCAAAAATGTTTCCGCCAACCCGCCTGAACTGGGTGGCGTAGGAAGCCCGGTCGCCCGCTTTCACTTTGCTCGCGGAGGCCTGGCCAACATCGATACGCAGCGTGTCCAACGGGATTTTTTTTGTACGCTCTTCGGGTGTTGTAAAGTGAATCGGCCGCGCACCAATCATGCCCGGTACTTTACTATGCCCAACCAGTACCTGCTTGCCCGGCAAACTGCGAATGTCAATCCCCCCCACCAGCTCAAAGCGGAACTGGCCCTCGCCTTCATCGTTGACAAGCATAAAACCGATCTCGTCCATGTGCGCATCCAGCATCACACGCACGCGTTCAGCACCTTTGCCGTTTTTCGTCACCAGCACGTTGCCAAGCGCATCCACCTTCACGCTTTCAGCGTAAGGCTTTACTTCTTCCAGTACAATTTTGCGCACCTCACCCTCATCGCCCGAGACAGAGATGGCATTACAAAGTTTTTCCAGCAGTTTAAACTGGGAAGCGCCAATTGTGGGGATTTTTTCAGCCATTTTTATTCATCCCAGGTAAGTTTTTCAAGAAAATCTGCTTCAAGCGCGGTAATAAATCCGGCCAAAAGACGCCCGGTGCGCTGAATATCTTTGAGCGAGACCACCTCAACTGGCGTATGCATATAACGCAGCGGAACACCAATCACCATGCTAGGAATACCCTGCGCAGTGACTTGAATGGCGTAAGTATCGGTACCGCTATGTCGCGGCACCACCTCCTCCGCGTAGGGAATTTCCAGCTCATCAGCCAGTTGTTTGAATTTCTTAAACAAATGCGGGTGCATGTTGGGGCCAAAACCAATGGTTGGACCCTTTCCCAGCGGGAAGGTACGCCAGTCTGAAGCGCCCGGGCCTTTGGCAAATGTTACATCCACTGCCACGGCTATATCCGGTTGCAGGTCAAAGGCGGAAGTATAAGCCCCGCCCAGGATATTCTCTTCCTGCACGGTGGCAACAGCCCACACATCCCAGGCATGTGCTTTCCCTTGCAGTTCTTCAAGCACAACCGTCAGTGCCGCAACCGAGGCGCGGTTATCCAGCGTATGACCTGAGATCAGGTCGCCAGCCATTTCCACAGGTTGTGTGGCAAATGAAATCAAATCACCAATCCGAATTTTCGCATCAGCCTCTTTGCCTGTCAACCCGGCATCTACCAATAGATCGTCCAGACCGACAGGGTTTTCACCAACGCTGGCCGGTAAGGCCCGTGCGGGTGGCTGGGCAACCACCGCGTAAAGTTCTTCTATTTCACCGCCGCCAGTGGCATGCACTGTTACCGGCGTGCCAGGCAGGATGCGCGAATCAACACCCCCCACCTGGGTGACATACAAAAAACCATCCACTATTTGGGTCACCATCAGGCCAATCGCATCCATGTGCGCGGCAATCATCAGGGCGCGCCGCTTGTCCGTATGAGAATTGGAGCCTCTCTTTAGACCGTGTAGTGAACCAATGCGGCTGGTGGTCAGTTCATCCACCAGGGGACGCCATTTTTCTTCAATGACGCTGGCAATTGGCCCTTCGTTCGCCGAAAGACCAGAAACAGATAACATGGATTTCAAAAAAGGAGTGATATCAGGCATAGGAGTGACTCATAAAAACTCAATCTTGGTTCACGGGGTGGATATGATCGGAGCATTGGTGAGAGGTACGGCTGTAGGCGGTACCGGTTGATGGGGTGAAAGTAGCTGTGGGCGGCACCGGTGTGTTGCTGGGCGGTATTGGTGTGTTGCTTGGCGGAACCGGTGAAGATGTATACGTTGCCGAAGGCGGGATTGGCGTCCAACTGGGGGTATAAGTGAGCGTGGGCGGCAAAAATGGCGTCCATGATGGCGCAGGCGTGACCGAAGATGTAGGAGATGATGGTAATGTGACGCTGGGTGTAAAAGTAAATGTAGCCGTCAGCCAGTTGGGGGTGTTCGTAGAACCATTTAACGGCGTGGGAGTCCCCTGGGGAGTGGCTGTGTTTACCAGTGAAATCGTAGCGGTTGGTGTAGCGGTAACTTTGGGGGGCGTAACCGTCCATGCCAGCCAGCCAATACAGTAACATGGGATCGTCGCCAGAATGACAGCGATGATATTAATACGTCTGCGGTTGGAGTTTGCATCCATAGTAAACACCTGACTATGATAACATCAGTCAATGCTTGGGGCAAGTAAAATTTGAATGCGCGTAGAATTTTCGTCTCAGTAACAGGCAGGCAAATGACTTGTCTGTTCATAAGCGCAGCCGTACCCAATAGGTTAAAATAAGCCCATGATTCCACTCCATCTAAAACTTTCCGGCTTTCTCTCTTACCGCGACCCGGTTGAGGTCGATTTCAGTACATTCAAACTGGCCTGTATTTCAGGTCATAACGGTGCCGGGAAATCATCGCTCCTCGACGCAATCACATGGGTCTTGTTTGGACAGGCGCGCAAACGCGATGACACCCTGGTCAATAGCGCCAGCACTGCCGCCCAGGTTGTTTTTACCTTCCGCTACGAAGAAAACAACTACCGCATCCAGCGCATCCTTGCCAGGGGCAAAGGCACGGTTTTGGAGTTCCAGATCCAGGATGCCGAGCGTTGGCGCCCTTTAACCGAAGCCACCTCGCGCGCCACCCAGGCCCGCATTGAAAGTATTTTGCGTCTCGACTACGAAACCTTCGTGAATGCCTCCTTCTTTCTGCAGGGCAAAGCCGACCAATTTACCCAGCAGCGCCCCACTGAACGCAAATTAATCCTTTCCAACATCCTGGGGTTGGAACAATGGGAAGGCTACCGCGAACGCACAGCCGCCATGCGCAAAGACATCGAACGCGATGTGGATAAAATTGAAGGCCGCCTGGCAGAGATCAATGCTGAATTAACCGAAGAAGATTCTCGCAAAGCGCGCCTGAAAGAACTGGAAATGGAACTGGCCCGCCTGCAAGAAACCCGCAAAACGCAGGAACTGCTAAAAGCCTCCATCGATCAGGCCGTCG
>JBBRWF010000168.1:0-8546 GCA_038249405.1 Anaerolineales bacterium | reverse complement strand
TGGGGCTTAAACTTCAGCCGCGGGTTCGAATCCCGCCCTCCCCGCAGCTACAACTTAATAGTTCGACAAGAGGTGAAAACGCTTCGGTTGGTTGCAATGCCACAAACGCGTCGCCTCGGACAAAAGCTGCTCGGACTGCCTTCCGGAGCAGCTTTTTTCTTTCGGTTGGTAATGTACTGTCCCAAGCTTCTAAACTGATCTGCATTTCCTGGGCTAATGCCATTGTAGCACCCAAATGTGTATTTTGCAAGCTTTTTAGGGTGTTTTCGTGTCTGTTTTTCTCTGCCTGGAAGGCTTCGCGACTGATCTCTCCGGCAATGTAAAGTTCCTTTGCGCGCTCAAGACGGTGCTCGGCCTCCTCTTCTTTTTGCACCTGATTATAGATTTGCTGCGCCTGTTGCCAGTTGTAGCTGAGGTCACGAATAATTGTCACAAGCTGCAACTCCAGGCCATCGGCTCGCACGGATTCTTGTGGACAGTCACAGGTACGTTCTATGCGTGAGGAATCTCGATAGTACCGCCGGCCATATGAAGAAACACCCCGAAATGTATTGCCACACTGACTGCAAAAGATTAAACCCGTCAGCGGGAACGCTTGCACCGGCGTGCCGCCCTTTGTTTTGCAATTTGTTCCGTTGAGTAACCGAAGTTCCTGGATTTTGTTGAACGCTTGCTCGCTGATTAACGCTGGATGCTTTCCATCGAAGATTTCCATCTCTCGCATCTCGCTGCGTTTGGTCCGGCGCCCCCCCAATTCTTTCGTGCTTTTATAGGGCAACTTCCCGGTATAAAAAATCCGTTTGAGCATGTCACGAACGTAATCACGCGTAAATGGACCCGGTTCTGAATAACCCGGATGGCCTCGTTGGCGAACCTTGATGGAGTAGCCACTGGAGAGCGTTAACTCCATATCGTTGAGACGTTCAGCGATTTTTGAATCGGACTGATCCCCTTGAAGATACCATTCGTACACCAGTTTGACCACTTCCGAATCAATCGGATGTAAAATTAATCGCTTGCCATCGGTCTTATTTGGCGAACCATACTCGGGGCAATACCCTTTTCCGTTCGGCTCCTGGCATTCAGCGCACAAGCCCCGGCAATATCCAAAGGGCGAAAAGCCATTCCACAACCCTTCTCTAGCCCGTTGCCGCTTACCTTTAATTGTTTCCTGACGTAAATTGTCCAAATAAATTTCCGCCAGGATACCCAATACTGTGAGCATCAACTTGCCCCACGGTGAAGTAAAATCTAAACGTTCTTGAACCGAGACGAAGGAGACATTGTATCCACGTAACGTATCGAGCGCCGTTAGTAAACCAGCCAGGTGACGGTAGAAGCGATCCACCTTATCCACGATCACCACTTCGAATTTACCCGCTTCTGCATCTTGCATCAACTGCGCCAACGCTGGCCGATGGCTATCTTTTTTCGCGGAAATGCCTGCGTCGGTATAAAGATCAATCAATTCCCAGTCGTTGTGCTTTACGTAATCCCGAATGTTCTTCTCCTGTGCGTCTAAGCTATGACCATCCACCTGTTCTTTCATCGAAACCCGGCGGTAACCCACCGCCCTCAACTTGTCCTTTTCCATTCTCGTCCTCCTAATGCTATAATGGAATTGATACGTCTTTATTGTACTCCATTGCTTGCATTTTTGTTCTAACAAGGAATTGATATGGAAAAACCAATTGCAAAAGCCAGACGCGAAGCTGTTCAAGCGCCCTACGACCCGGAACCGTTGATTACGAGAGTCAAAGACCTGCTCAAAAAGCATAATGAGAGCTATCGCGAAGCTTCCTTGCGCGCCAGCCTGGATCACCAGGCCATCCGACGCATCCTTGCCGGGCAGAAACCGCAGATGCACGTTTGCATCCTGTTGGCGGATCACTTTGGCGCTAATCCAAACGAGTTTTTACAACTGGCAGGCTGGCCCACATTAAAAGCGTTTGACGTTCGTTCCGTTGAAGCGGACAACCTCGCACCCGAAGTAGTTGAGGTGGCGGTAACCTTACAAAAGATTCCTTCACCCGGAAAACGCAAAGAAGTGGCCGAAGCAATTTTGACTCTGGTGAAGAAATATTTTGAATAACCCTGTTCCTTCATTGAAAAAGCGGAACAGGATTTTTGCATCATCCTGTTCCGCTTTTTGTCTTTCCCTTAGGGTCAATTGAGTTGCAGCATTCGGTTAAACGGGTCATGCGCGAAAGCCAGTCGAATTGTAGATGAAGCATCAAAGTATACGGATAAGAACATTACTTTGAGTAACCGCCGTCGTTCGGTGATGTTGCAACTTGACCATATTTTCGGAAAATCTTTGAGCAAGCCCAAGACTTCATGCACTTCCGGCTGCGCAGCGGGTTGGTACGTTTCCAGAGATTTTCCAATGGTGAGTGCTTTTTCCTGGAATTGCGCCAGATTGATGAAGCCATTCAAGTACAACTCTTTGGCTCGGTTTAACTCCTGGCGCAAATTGAAACTTTCCCGTTCAAAGTCGGCCATACCGTGATCACTCAAGTAGTATGCAGCAATCATGTCGTACCAGGCTTCGGGAATAACGATGCGGGTTACCAGTTGGTGAATCTGTTCTTCTGCTCGTTCTGATTTCAAGTTCGTCGTGTGCGCCTCTACGAGCTGCTGCCAATCGGAATTGTTTACAGCCTGTATACCTTCTGCCGCAATGACACGCTCGAATATCTCTTGTCGCGAATTATTCTTCCGTCTCTCGTGCATCAGGCCACAGCGGTAATACTGGTTGCCACTGCCGCCTTGTGACCCTCGCAATCCGGCTTTATGATACCCGTGCTCGTAGCATACCCAACAACGTCCTATGCCACTGAGCAAATACTCTCGTTTATTCCGTGTTGCAGCCGTTACTGGGGCGTGGGATTTTGCCTCTCGCTTTTGCATATTCCGCTTCCAGGTATCCACAGAATACAACGGCTCGTGAACCCCTTGCGTAAGCACCTGTGGAGTGCGTTTGTTTGTTAATGGGATGGTCGTTGAATGCTTCTTTGGATTCTCCGGATCATCTTCCATATCCAATGGGCGGGTTGGATAATGGGCCACCAGGCCAACGTAGAAGGGGCTGCGGACGATTTCACGCACACTATCGCGACTGAATGGGCCTGGTTTTTTCTGGTTCGGTAGTCCCTTCGTCCGAAAGTGAACCTGCGCTCCACTATTGAGCTTATACAGATAGCTGTTTAGATCATTGGCAACCTCCAAGTCACTTTTTCCTTGAGCATATAGTTGAACAGCCATGCGCACGGCATGTACCTCGATCGGGTGAGGAACCGGAATACGCCCACGCTGGCTTTCTATCCGATCCAGGCCACCATAGAGAGGACAGTATTCTTTTCCATTAGGATCCGTGCAAGTCGAACACAACCCATTGCAATAACCAAATCGAAAGGAAGCGTTCGAGAGCCCATGCATCACCCGCTCCAGTTTAGCCTCGCGCGTACGCGCGCTGGACTGCCAGATATACATTTCAGCCAGGGCGCCAAGAACATATAACACCAACCGGCCCCACCAATTGTCTGTGTCAATCTGTTCCGTTACAGATACCAGTCGCACTTTATAGGCCTTAATCATGCGGATAAACTTCAAGAGGGATTCCAGGTTGCGATAAAGGCGGTCCAGACGATGCACCACAACAATAGTGACTCTCCCAGAGCGAATATCACCAATCATTCTTTGCAAGGATGGACGGCGACTATTTCTCCCCGTTTTTGCCGGGTCTTCGTAGATAGCATACACTTCCCAGCCTTTTGAGCGCGCATATTCTTCCGCTTTATCAGGTTGAATATCCATTGAATAGCCATGATGGCGGGGATCGATGCGGGATACTCGCGTGTAAATCGCAGCCCGTTCTTCGGTATCAGGGCGAACGATCTCTTGCATAAAGCCCTGAATCTTGGTGTTTAGGTCATCGTAGTTTTTTGGGATAATATTCATGTTCGGCTCGCAAATGCTTGTGATGCCGGTTCTCGGCATCACAAGCATCGTTCAGATGGTCGCTTATTTGGTTCCGGTAGGCGGGACTTCGTCCCTTTCATCCTTCGGCGCTTTTAGCGCTTCTTCGGTAATCCTGCCAGTAATCCTGCGAAGAGCCAGAGCAAGTTCATAGCAAAACTCTTGGATCTTTTCCTGGGCGACAGGATCTACTTCACCATTTTGGTCGTTCTTTTCAGGCATGTTGGCATTCACAGGCCACCTCTTGCAGTTTCTCACCTAACCGCTGATATGCTTTATCTATCTCTGTTTGTAAGCCAATTGGTTCAGTTGTATGGCCTTTTAGAAATCGAATACTGCGTGCCAAATAGGTAACGGCTACTTGCAGGCTGTCTACCTGCCGAAGCAGATCAGAGGGATTCTGGACATGCAAGCCGCTATGACCGAATGAGGACAAGATCAACGAGTCCACCGCTGAACCAACAAACAACGTATTCCAACCAATTTGCATCAACTCACTGCTTACATGCATAAGGTGAGAAGAATCGCCAGATAAATCGAACTTCTCAAGACGGTCGGCCAATTCTCGAAGTGAGCAGGCGACAGCAATAAATCGGCCGGGAATATCCGGCGCATCATGGAGTGAACTATCTAACATCCTGTTTCTATCCTCAGTATAAAGATATGGGTATCCACGAAAGAGTGCCTTCGTATCAACCAGCGGGAATTATAGAAGCATGCCTCTTTATTGAAAGCTGGGTAAACCCGCAAATTTGCGTGCGGACTCCCGTATAAAATTGATCCTTCTTGCGGATTCCCGCAATCAAAACGAGATACAAAAAAGCCCTGGCGTTGTGCCAGGGCTTCGATCCATTCATCTGGTGCCTTATATTACAGAAAGCCGTGTTCTTGTGCCCATAGAACAACGGCAGGGCGGGTTTTCACCCCAAGCTTATCGTAAATGTTCGAGACGTTGAACTCAACCGTCCGGTCCGCGATGTTCATCCGGGTGGCAATATCTTTGGTGGTCAATCCGTCTGCAATGAGCTGGATAACTTCAATTTCGCGCTCTGTGAGAACACCAGAATTGGATTTTGGCTTATCCTCGCGCAGCTTTCCCATCATCAGGGTTGCGACGGAGGCGCTCACCCAGTTTTTACCTTTCATGACCGTGCGAATGGCATCGGGAACCACGTCTGGATCTTCATCCTTTAACACGTAACCATGGGCCCCAGCTCTTAACATCGACATAATCGTGCCTTTATCTCCGTGCGCGGTGAGGACCAAGATTTTGGTAGCCGGATGGCTCTTTCCGATCCGCTTGATCACTTCCGCTGCTTTGATACCAGGCATGCTGATGTCCAAAATGATAACATCCATCGAAACCTGGCTGGCCAGCTCGATCACTTCGTCGGCCGTGACCGCTTCGCCTACGATCTCGAAATCCGCATGACGGGTCAACTCCGTCCGGATACCAGAGCGGACAATCGGATGATCGTCCGCGATTAAAACACGTGTTTTCAAACCTACCTCCTAAGAAATGATTAAACGGGCATTTGTGCCGCTAAGACACAGCCCTGGCCGGGCTTTGAAGTGATGGATAAGTTGCCGTTTACCGCTTCCACCATTTCCTTAATCCCAATCAGCCCATAATGCCGATCAGGAACGAGGTGTTCCAGACGCTCTGGCACTTCGAAACCTTTGCCATTGTCTGAAACCATTACCATCACCTGTTCTGAGGTGATTTGTATCCATACTTCAACATGGTCGGCCACGGCGTGCTTATTGGCGTTGATCAAACTTTCTTGAATTAAGCGATAAATGCACAGTTTGACGTCATCATGGATTTCCTGTTCTTCGTTCCCTTCAATCAGAACACGGGCGCGGAAACTCGCATTCTCCTCGATCTCGGCCACCTTTGTTTGAATAGCTTCGGTAAATTCAAGCACATCGAGCGTAGGCGGTCGCAGATCCGCGCAAATCTGTCTCAGATCACCAATCAAGCACTTGATCTGGGCTTGCGCTTTTACCAGCTGTTCTGTTTGTCCATGGGCAAGCTGTGTTCTGATTTCTGCTAACTGATAATTAACACCCACCAAGGACTGAATAATCAGATCGTGGAGATCCCTGGCCAAACGCTTTTTTTCTTCTTCCCGTGCCCGCAATACCTGTCGGTGCAGGCGGCTAATCTTTTCCGCATGTGCCTGGACGTCTTCCAACAGCCGCGCATTCTCGAGTGTCACCTGCGCCTGATGAATGACCACTTTTAATATCTCAAAATCGGCACTATTGAGGGTCTCACCATCCCGTTTCTGACCCATGAGTAGAACGCCTAGGGAAAGATTATTTCTGCCATGCAGCAACACAACATGGTGAAGCCGGTGGCCTTGATCTACAAGAACGGGTGGAACGAGATTATTTAAAGCAGCCCTGCAAGGAAAGAAGCCATCCCTGTCTCCGACAAATTCCCGCGCATTCGCGAAGAAGGTTTTACAGTCTTCGGCCTCCATATTGACTTGTGCGATAGGCTGGTTTTCGGTGTATATCAATATCGTTCCATCCGCAAGGACCAGACTGACGTTTTCCAAACGCATAGACTGACCCACAACCTGACACAGCGTTGCCCCAACTGCTTTTCTGTCCAAATCTGTGGAGGTCAAGGATTGGCGCGCCTGTTCGATCACAGACCGGTAGTCATACCAGCCGCCATAAAGAACAGTATTCACAAAGCGAACCATGAAACGGTAAGCCTTCACCGTCAATCCAGCTAGAACCATCGTAGTCGTTAGTCCCCAGATGGGCGTCTGACTTACTGTGGGGGAAATGAACTTGAATGACAGGGAGTACCATAAGGTGTACAGGCCAGCAATGATCAACATAACCAGCAACAAAGCCAATCCCCGGTTCGCGGTTTCTTTCACGCCAATTAGCTTATAGCGATAGATAGCATACCCATATCCTAGCGGTATAAACAGTAGCGCGAGAAATGCCACGTTGAAAGAAACAAAGGGATGGCCAAGTACCACCTGAGGAATCAGGATGAACGCAATGATGGGAATAGCCCCTAAAAGGCAACTCAGCGCAATAATCCCTGTCTGAATGCGTTTGTACGCTGTGATTGCTTTCCAGTAAGAGCGGATCACCAGCCAAATGGTAATTGTGATCTCGATTGCAAAAACCAGGAGTGACAAATACCACACCGTTTTTCCTGATAAAAGAGTAGTCTTCCCCAAATTATCAAAGAGGTGCGATCCACACAAAAGCGTCGTACCTGCCATAAGAACGAACCCGAGGGTACGTTTGTACGGTTGGCTCAAAGAGGAGGGAAAAACCAGATGCAGTTGCACAATGAAAACGCCGAGCCATAACAAACCACAGTGAAAAGCCACTCTCGTCCAAGCGGGACCATAAGAGCTAATCGCTCCACAAGTCAACGCCACAGTGGCGCTCAGGCAAAGGAAGAAAAACAGCACCGATTGTCTCCCATAGCGGCTGAAAGCGAGCACGTAGCTTCCTGCGAGCCAGAATCCAAACGCGGCCATCAACGCCGGTAGTCGACTCAGAATCTTTTCTAGACTTGAAGGAGCAACCAAAACCTCTATCGTTTGCACGCGCCCATTGCGCTCAAGAATGATCTGAATATTCTCGCCATTCGCTTTACCACCGAGACGATACAAGTCAGAAGGTGACTGCTCTGCACCTTGTAGGATACGATCCCCTATTTTGATAACACCGGCGGAAGGGTGTCCGGCATCGACACTATACACGACGCCGGACTGATAGGCCCAAACCGCGCCGATACTTGGTTTCTGCACGGCCAGGGAAACCGTCCAACCGATCCAACTCAATGCAGCCAGCGATAGGCCGTACAGAAACACAAGTAAGGGCTTTTTCAATTGGTTGTTACTCCTAACCAGGATAGGTGATTCAGGATTGCCAGGATATGATCACTTGGCTGCTGAATCAATTGGATTGTGTTCAGTTCTCGTTGCGCCAGTTCTGCGTACTTCATCGCTTCCAGGCGTAGGTAGAGGATCAAAGCATTCCGAGGTAGATTCTGGTCATTTGGCTCAGTCTGGTTACTTTCGGCTTTTTTGGAGCTTCTCTCACAGATGTATGACAAAAAGGCCCGGGTCAGCGAGCTAGCGGCATTCCTTTGTTCTCCCTCACCTGGCTCCAAATCCTTGAGATCATCCGAGACTTGCACGATCGTGCCGAGGCGCCGGCCAAATGCTTCCATCGTTCGGAGCCGTTGGCTATCACTGGTAGCTACTCTGGTACCAACGTAACAAGCCAGCGCGAAGGCTGCGCCCGATTTGGCCTCCGCAATTTTCCAACAAGTGGTCAAGTCGGGAGAGGCGAGGGAAAGGTCCAGGTGTTGCCCCGAGCAAACCGAGAGTACCGTTTCTTGAAATGCTCGTTGAATGTCCCAGGCTGCCCCAGCGTCAACGCAGTCCATTTCCAGATGATTGAGGACCCATTCTGCGACGAAGATCAAACCTGTGGATAGGTTGGTGGATACGCCTTGTTGGCGCAAATGCTGTCCAACCATCTCCAACTCGTGATCCTCTACCTTATCCAGCAAGTGG
>JBBRWF010000167.1:0-8554 GCA_038249405.1 Anaerolineales bacterium | reverse complement strand
GGTGGATGGTGGGCCCGATGGCGGCGGAAAAAAGAACCACATCGCCGGGTGCAACCGTCATATCTTTTTGAACAAAAACCATCGCCAGGTCACCGGGTTCGTAGGTCGGGCGCATTGAACCGGAGAGCAGGTAGACAAAGCGGAACGGGAGAAATCCCATCTGGGAAAACATAATAAAGAACATTAGTCCGCACAAGCTAAAAAATAGGATATTGCCAATGTTTTTTTTCATAGGGGTTTTGTTTGTTTTCATTGAAGTGGGGGCTGATGTTTCAGCCCCCACTGGGAAATGTCTTGACTAATGATATGACTACGGGACGGTTGGGCCAATTTTGGGATTATTGGCAGTCACTACGATATCATACGTGAGGCTTGAGCCTTGGAAAGGATTATCTTCGAGGGGGGTGCCGTTCATCATTTTCAACTTCATGCAGATGAAGCCCGTGTTGCCTGGAGCTACCAAAGTCAGGAAAGTTGCGTTTTCGTTATCATTGACCCAATCGTAATTATTTGGGGCAAATCTATCGCTCCACCTGGCCATTTCTCCGAGAGAGATTTTCCCGTCAGAGTTTTCATCATAAGCTCCATCGGAATAATACGCTCCACCAGGAAGCAAGGCTGCCGGCCAAACCCAAAGCGAGTCAGACGTATAGAGTTCCATGATTTGCAGACGATTCTCAAGCTTGGCAGTGGTGCCATTGGCCAGGTTTTTAAAATTCCAGCGGACTCCGATACTGTCCACTGTCCCCGTGTTTTTCACCCAGAGACAACCGGTTTCTTCTTTGTCTGGAACCATATTGGCGAGGTTCCAAGGGGGGGTGACAGCGCCGCCCCAAACAGTTGGCACAGTTGTTTCGCTTTTATTTGCGGCAAGTTCTATGTCTAAGGTACCTGCGCTAATAGTGCCTACTGTTGTTGTTCGCGCAGCAGAGAAGTATGCGAACGCGCCGGTGCTGAACATGGCGATGCTGATTACGAGTACTGCAATGATCAAAAGCTTAGTTTTCATCATATCCTCTGTAGAAAAAAAATGAGTATTCTCCTTGCGGAGTGAAATAAAACCAATCCTGGGTTGTAGACTTAATGCGGTTGGCACGCGGGATTGGTGTGCTCCAACTTTTGAAACGGGCAGAATCTGGTTAATTTGCGGGCAGCCTCCTGCGATGGGGTTCTGCTGCGCTTGTAGGGTTTATAACGGTCAGAATCGGAATTGACTTTTGTATCCCCCGTGGTGTATAATTAAAACATCACAAGGGTGCCACCCAGTACCTTCCGTGACCGGCTTCAGAGAGCTGCAACTCGCTGGAGCCTTTTTTTATTCCCTTACTTTGCGCTGCCGAACCGTTACTTGTTGCTCGAACCACCTACAAATATTTGCTTTGTAGATGAAAAATCCTGGGTTAGAAAACTTTACAGAAACTTGTAAGCCTGGAACTTGATCGCGATGGCCACCGAACCGTCTGAGAAAAAATCATTTCGGGTGACGATCCCGCTGGTTGCCAGTTTGGCTACTCCCCATTCAAGCGAACCGGTTGGGAGAGCAATTTTTACATAGATTTCCGTACCGCTTCGAATGGGGCGCTTGCACACTGCTAAAATCCCGCTTTTACTCAAATTGATCACTCTGGCCTGTTCCGCGAACTTTTCACCTTGCATATCGGTGCCTTTTATCATGGCCGGGTAATCGCAATTGATCCTGCATTTTGCCCTTTTTTCGATTGCAAGGGTTTCGCTGATGTTGAGGTTCATTGTGTCCCTTGCTTTCTGATGGGCGAAAGATTTACGTTGAAGTCATTTTACAAGATTTGTTTTGCGGGTACATCTGCGAATTGGATAAGATTCAGGCACACGTCTATACTATTCTTTTCCCGCCAAAAGGCACACAATAAGACAGTCTGCAATGGCACAATTGTGCCATTGCAGACTGTCAGGTGTGAAAGAATAAAAAAAGGCAATGAACCATTCGGTTCAATGCCTTTTTTATGATTATGGGGCAGCTAATTTCGGACTGGAATAGCCTGGGTGAGTTTATGGCTGTGCGCAAAGACAAGCAACTCCAGGCGATCGGTTACGCCCAGTTTGCTGTAGATTGAGGTTAAATGATGACGCACGGTGGTTTCGCCAATGCAGAGGTGATCTGCAATTTGTTTGTTTTTTAAGCCGCGGCCAATAAACAGGATAACCTCGCGCTCGCGCTCACTCAGCTGGTGGATGCCGTCTGTTTCCGGGTCTGGGTTGGACTGAGCGTGAATGGAACTGGTCACAAGGTTCGCAATCAGTGAGTGTTCAATCCAGACTTCACCGTTAAAGACCTTGTTGATGGCTTTGAGCAGGATTTCAGGGGTCTGGGTCTTTAATAAAACGCCCAGAACGCCTGATTGGACAGCCTTGAGGTGAATCTCGCGGTCGTTTGAGCCGGTGACGAGAATCAGGCGCGCCTGGTCCCAGGCTTTTTTAATCTCGAGGAAAACTTCAAAGCTCAGCCCGCTTTCCGGGCTCTGTTCAATCAGGATGATGTCTGGCCATGTTGCGGCGACAACTGTCAGGGCTTCATTCAGGTTTCCTGCTTCGCCAACTACTTTCATGCCATGCTGATTTTCAATGATACAGCGCAAACCGGCTCTGACGAGTGTGTGGTTATCGAGAATGACAATTCGAATGGTAGCATCTGTTGATGGACCGTTCATAATAACTCTTTACCAGTTGAACTATTTAGCGGCTTTTGATTCCAACGGATAGCTTGCGGCAGGCGAAAACACTGCCTGGCAGTGCTTTCTTTATTACCGGCAAAAGGTCTGGTTGATGTTGCGGTAAAACGAGGCGGTATGATTGAGACATCTTCGCTTGATAATTCCCACTTGAACAGTCTGGTCAGATAACCTTACGCAGAAATACTTGAAAAATCCCACATGAACACCAAACTAATATGAATATGTGTACCTAATTTTATCATATTAACCACGTAGCAATTCTGACTTTCTTAAATAAAGTGGAAGTGTCATGCGGTGGGTAAATGGCGATCCATCTCAACCTGATTTGTATGCCAGCAGGCGCAAGCCGTTGAGCACCACCAGCACGGTGCTGCCTTCGTGACCGAGCACGCCGAGCGGGAGGGGCAAGCGTGCGCCAAAGGCAGATGCGATCAGTATGATAATGACGGCCATGGCAAAGATCAGGTTTTGCCAGACAACTTTCTCAGCGCGGCGCGCCAGCCCGATGGCGAAGGGGATTTTGCGCAGATCGTCTGACATTAGGACTACGTCGGCGGTCTCGATGGCCACATCCGTGCCACCGCCGCCCATGGCAATCCCGATATCGGCGGTTGCCAGCGAAGGTGCGTCGTTGACGCCATCGCCCACCATAGCAACGGGTCCGTATTTTTGCTGCAAGGCTTTGAGCACGGTTACTTTGTCCTGCGGCAGCAAGCCAGCATGGTACTCATCCACGCCGGCTTTGAGCGCGATCCTGGCGGCCACACGCGGATTGTCACCGGTGAGCATGACCACACGTTCAATTCCAGCGGCTTTCAGACCTTTGATCATTTCTATCGCATCGGGGCGCAGGGTGTCGGATACAGCGAGCAGACCCAGGAAATGGGGGGTGGAGTAGATGTACATGGCGGTCTGGCCATCGTCTTCCATTTGGCGGGCTTTGGTGAGCAGGTCTGCAGGGATTTGCACATCGCGTTCAACAAACATACGTTCATTGCCGATCCAGAAATGGCGCCCGTCAACACGCCCTTCCACGCCCTGCCCCGGGATAGCTCTGAAATCTGTGGCGGTGGGCAGGATTAATTCGCGGTCGTGCGCGGCACGGACGATAGATTGCGCCAGGGGATGTTCGGAACGCGATTCGAGTGCGGCGGCAAAGCGCAGCAACTCTGACGTGTCCAATTCTTTGCCATAGGCGAACATATCGGTCAGTGTGGCTTTTCCGCTGGTAAGGGTACCGGTTTTGTCGAAGGCCAGTACCTTGAGCGTAGCTGTTTTTTCCAGGTGCACGCCGCCTTTGAACAGCACACCGTTTTTGGCGGCGTTGGCGATGGCTGAAAGGATGCTGGCCGGGGTGGAGATAACCAGCGCGCAAGGTGAAGCCACTACCAGCCAGGTCATAGCGCGGTAGAAGGTGGTCTGGAAGTCATTACCGAGCAGCAGCCAGGGAACCAGGATCAACAGGCCCGCCGCCCCAAGCACAAATACCGCGTAATAACTTTCGAATTTATCGAGCATGCGCTGGGAGTTTGCTTTTGTGGACTGGGCGTCTTCGACCATTTGTACGATGCGGGCCAGGGTTGTATCTTTGGCCTGACGGGTGACGCGGATTTCAAGTGATCCATGACCGTTCAGAGTGGATGCGAAAACTCCATCACCAGCCTGCTTGTGAACAGGCATCGATTCGCCTGTGATGGTGGCCTGGTCTACATCTGTATCCCCCGAAATGACTTCGCCGTCGATTGGAAAGCGCTCACCGGGGCGTACAATCACAACGTCACCGAGCGTGATTTGTTCCACCGGCAAAGTAACCAGGCGTGAGCCGCGCCGCACAGTGGCAACGGGCGGGCGCAGGTCAAGTAATTTTTCGATGGCTTTGCGGCTGCGATCCATTGCGTAGGTCTGGAGCGTGTTGGAGAGCGAGAACAGGAACAGCAGCATGGCACCTTCAGCAGGTGAGCCTACAAAAGCGGCCCCAAGCGCGGCGAGCAGCATGAGCAGGTCTACATTCAGTGTCTTCTCTTTAAGTGCATCAATGGAGGCGATGACACCAAAGTAACCACCGAAGATATATGAAATGGCGTAAAGGCTGCCCACTACTTGTGGGTTGAGACCGTACAGCGCACCCATCCAGGCTGCAAGGCCAGCGCTTGCGTTTACCAGGGTAAAAACAATCTCCAGTCTTTCTTTTGAGATGGCAGGCGCTTTCTGGTTTTCCTGCGGTTTGCCCAGGAAGGTTGCTTCAACTTCGGCAGCGTCGCCATTCAGCATATTGGGCTGGTTGAGGCTGGCGGCGATGATTCCATTGTGGAAACTGGCACTTGGCAGGAGGGAGACAGCCTGGTACTGCGCAATTAATTGTTGGCCCATTGCGCCGGCACAGCTTGCGCAAGCGGCTACGCCGTGCTCGCGTTTGGCTGCACATTGAGCAGCCCGCATGGCGGCAACCTGACCAGATTGGCGGACGACTTGCATGGCGTTTTCATTTGATAGAATGCGGGGGTCATAGGTTGCTTTTAGCTGGCCCTTTTCAATGTCGAATTCGACCGTTTCGATACCCTGGTATCCGCGCAGCGTGTCGGTGAGCGCATCGGTGCAGCGACCACCTTCTTTTGGAAGGTGAATGGTTTGGGGAAGAGTTGTCATGATAAGTTCCTAATTTTAGATTACCAGGTAAGGGCAGTTTCCATTGGCTTCACCTGGCACTGCGGGCAGAGACCGTAATACAGAACGCGTGCACCCAACAGTTTGTACCCGGATGCCTGGCTAATTTCATCATCCAACTGCTGGACGTGTTCGGAAGGAATATCAACAATGCGGTGACAGGAGATGCATGCCAGGTTTACATGCGGATCCATGTCGGCATCATAGTGAACGTGGTCATCACCTGCATGTCCAAGCACGTTGACAGCGCCCAGATTAACGAGCGTATCCAGGGTATTATAGATGGTCGCCAGAGATAAGGATGGGTATATTTGGCGCAGTTCATTATAGATTATGGCGGCGGTAGGGTGCGAGTTGCTTTCAATGAGCAGCTTGCAAATCGCCATGCGCTGGGGCGTCAGGCGCATACCGGCTTTGTGAAGTGTATCTGTGAGAGATGAAATTGTGTTCATAGGTTGCTCTTATTTATAATGGTTCTAAATTTAGAACTATTATAAATGGATTTCCACGATTGTCAAGTGAGCTTCTTACACTCCTCTTATTGACGCTCGTTTTTGCGCATGTTATGATTAAATTGGTAATATTAGCACTCGGAGAATTTGAGTGCTAATAAAATGGATGAAATCGATGGTAGAGCTAACAGACCGCCAGAAAACGATCATCATGCTTGTGGTGCGCGATTATATTGAGACAGCGCAGCCAGTGGGTTCGATGCGCCTGGTGGAACATTATCGCCTGGATATGAGTTCTGCCACCATACGCAATGAAATGGCGGCCCTGACTGAAATGGGTTACTTGCGCCAGCCGCACACATCGGCGGGGCGGGTGCCCAGCGAGGATGGTTACCGGTATTTTGTCAGTCACATGGTGCACCAGGCTGAATTGTCTGATGCAGTCCAGAATACGATCAGTCACCAGTTCCACCAATCCCGCCCGGATGTAGAGCAATGGATGACACTGGCGGCCTCTGTGCTGGCGCACCAATCGCAGGCGGTCTCATTGGTGACCGCCCCTCACGCTGAGAAGTCCCGTTTTAAGCATGTGGAGTTGATCTCCACGCAAGGACGGCAGGTTTTGATGGTCCTGGTGATGCTGGGCGGGGAAGTGAACCAGCAGATTCTAACGCTGGCGGAACCTGTTACCCAGGAGCGGCTGTCGATAGCCGCTGTGCGGATTAATCAGACTTTGCAAGGCCGAACCGTTGAAGAAATGGGAGGTCTTTCTGCGCATTCTGAAGCGCTTGAATCTGATATCATCACGTTGATCGTGCAGGATATACGGCGGGTTTCGGAACGGGTTTCAGGAAATCTTTATTATGATGGCCTGACCAATGTGCTGGCAGAACCGGAGTTCAACGCTTCTGAAGACGCCCGCCGCGCGCTGCGCTTATTTGATGAACGCTCCACGCTGCAGGATTTGCTTTCGCGCACTGTTTTGAACAGTGGAGTGGGAGGCGTGCAGGTATTGATCGGTGGAGAAGGCAACTGGGAAGAACTGCGCCAATGTTCGATGGTGCTGGCACGCTACGGTATTCCAGGTCACGTGACCGGTATGCTGGGAGTGCTTGGCCCGATGCGCATGTCTTACAGCAAAACTATTCCGACCGTCCGTTTTGTTGCCAGTTTGTTGAGCGAACTGGTTAATGATGCCTTTGCAGAATAGCGCGAATGAGCTGCCAGGCAGGTCGAGCGAAACGCTGGAATAAAAATTTGTATCAATTCAATGAGAAGGTGTAATCTTATGTCCGAAAAAAAACATAAATCCAACGATGAAAATCCATTCTTCGAGAATAGTGCTGCCGGTACTGAAGCGGAAGCTACGGCTGAGTTGGAGGCGATAACAGCACAACTGGCCGAATCCCAGGCAAAAGCGCAGGAATATCTGGATGCCTTGCAGCGGGAACGGGCTGATTTTACGAATTTCCGGCGCCGGACGGATTCGGAGAATGCTCAAATGGGACGGCTGTATTCAGGCGTGGTGATTAAGAAATTTTTAGCCGCCATTGATGATCTGGAGCGTGCACTGGCGCACCGCACGGCGGGTGATGTTTGGGCGGATGGGATCGAGCTGGTTTACCGCAAGTTCTTATCCATTTTGGAAGCTGAAGGGGTGGTGCGCATGCAGCCTGAGGGTCAGCCATTTGACCCTAACTTACATGAAGCAATTATGCAGGAACCATCAGAAACATATGATTCTGGGATGGTGATAGCAGTTCTGCAGCCTGGTTATATGCATGGGGATCGTGTTTTACGCCCGGCGATGGTGAAGGTCGCACAGTAAAATGACGACAATATTAGCGTTAGCATATTAATGGAATAACCCATGACAACCAATCGTGATTATTATGAAATTCTGGGCGTTTCGCGCTCGGCAACTCAAGACGAGATTAAGCAGACTTTTCGCAAACTTGCCCGCCAGTTTCATCCTGATGTAAGCAAAGATACGGATGCTGAAGAAAAGTTCAAAGAGATTAACGAGGCATACAGCGTGCTTTCAGATGCTGATAAACGTGCTCGTTATGATCGTTACGGCCGCGCCGGGCTGGGAGATATGGGCGGTGTGCAGGATAACAGCGTTCACTTTGAAGATATTTTTGAGGAGCTGTTTGGCTTTGGTTCCAGCGGCCGCAGTGGGTCGCGTCGAAATGCACCGCGCCGCGGCCGCGATTTGCAGATGGCGGTGAGTCTCAGTTTTGAAGAAGCTGTATTTGGCACCGAAAAAGAGATTGAGTATGAGCGTGATGAAACCTGTTCCACCTGCCGGGGAAACGGGGCTGAGCCGGGCAGCAGTATAAAGACCTGCAGCACCTGTGGCGGGCGAGGTGAAGTTCGTCAGGTAAGACAGACATTTATTGTTCAAATGGTGGAAACAGTTCCGTGCCAGGTCTGCCATGGCCGCGGCCAGATCATCGAAAAAGTATGCCATACCTGCAACGGGCAAGGACAGGAACGGAAAAGGATCAATAAAAAGGTTTCCATTCCGGCTGGCGTGGATAATGGTATGCAGATCCGGCTGCCTGGTGAAGGTCAACCGGGTGCGAACGGTGGTCCAAATGGTAATTTGTTCATCGCCGTGGATGTAAAACCCCATGAATTTTTCAAACGCAAGGGCGAGGATATTATTCTCGATCTTGATATTAATATTGCCCAGGCTGTTCTTGGCGCTGAGATTGCCGTACC
>JBBRWF010000166.1:0-8667 GCA_038249405.1 Anaerolineales bacterium | reverse complement strand
TTTTATTAATGACCGCCACCACTTTACGATCGATCAGACGGAAATCACCAGTGTCAAGTGGAATTTTTACATCCGTGATGCGGTAGATCAGGCGGTAAAACAACGAGGCGCTCAATAATTTGAACCAGCTTTCGCCCTCGCGTTCAGCGCGCACCGCATAAACAACCTCATAACCTTCTTTCCATTTTTTTGCCAGTTCCAGGATCACTTCCGGTGGATCTTGAAGATCAGCGTCAATGATCACCACCGCCTCACCACGCGAGTAATCCAGACCAGCAGTCACAGCAATTTGATGTCCAAAGTTACGCGCAAAAATGACCGGGCGGACTGCCGGGTCTTTGGCTGCCAGTTCGTGGATACGCTCGTTGGATCCATCCGTAGAGCCGTCATCAACAAGGATCAATTCCCAGGGTTCACCTGTGGAACCCATGACTTCTTTGACCCGTTGATATAGTACGGGCAAGTTATCAAATTCATTATAGATCGGGGCAATAATCGAATAGGTGATTGTCATAATCAAGCCAGGGTTGGGTGGATTAATGCAAATTTCATCAGGATTGTACCCGATTTGTGCTATCCACGACTACAGAGGTTTGTTCCTGTGATTCAGGGCTGTCAAAGGTGGGAAGTCCCAATAATTGCCGCCGCAGATAGCGCCCAATGATCATGGCAGATGCCAGCACAGGCACAACCACCAGCACGCCCAGCATGCCCTGCAATATGATTGCAGCGATGATCGCGATAAAGACAACGCCTTCATGTAAAAAAACGCTTTTCCCCAGGATGCGCGGCTGCAGATAGATGGTTTTGAAATTGTTCAATAGCAGGTAAATGCCGCCTGTTAGCAGAGCAAACCAGCCATTGGTTATGGGTAAAAAATTTGAGCCTTCCAGCCAGGCAACCAGCATGGCGATCAGCGCCGCTGCCCCAGGCCCTATTTCAGGTACCAGGTTTAGAAACCCTGCCAGCATTCCGATGAAAATAGCGCCGGGCAGGCCAATCAGACTCCAGGCCACCGCATAGATCACCGCCAGAATCAGCACCAGACGCACCTGGCCGCCCAGGTAGCCCAGCCAGACGTTTCTAATCTCACTATAAAGGCGCCTTACATCTTGCTGGTAATTTTCTGGGGCAATTCCAATTAACCAGTCACGCAGCTTGTCCCATTCAGTCATCAAGTTGTAAGTGGTGACCGTGATCACCAGAAACCACAGGAACCCGCGCGAAGTGGTTTGTAAAATTTGCAGGACTTGTTCCGGCCTGGGGATGATGGTTTCACTCAGGGTGGCGCGTATGGCCGGGATAATGCCGCCCAGGAAAACCGGAACACCGCTGATGATGAAAGGTTCGGTCAATGTTTTCTGGTAGATGTCCAGGGAAGTATTCAGATCTCTGATGACTGTCTGGGTATCATCCAACAGGCTGGGAATGACAGTGACCAGCAGCGTCACCAGCACTATCAGCACCACAAAAAAAACGATGTTCGCGGCAGGCTTACGCTTCAACCTGGTTAGCTTTGAAACCTGGCTGATAAGTGGGCTGAGAAAATAAGCGATCAGCCCGGCCGTTACCAGCGGCTGGAAAATTTCACGGACGTACCAGCAGGTTGCCCCAATCACTACCAATACAATTCCAAACAGCATATTGCGCAGGGAACGATCTGGTCGGTTGCTTATCATGGTTTTTGTACCCGTCTGATTGATTGTTGGATTGGATAATTCAAAACACAGGCTTTACAGGATGCGCTTGAGCGCTTCCAGGGTGGGTTCGATGATCGGCGCTGGTGTTACCGCTTGCATCGCTGCGCGCACATCTTTTAAGCCGCTGCCGGTGTTCATTACCAGCACCGGTGATTCCGCTTCCAGCCAGCCGTGTGCCTTGGCGGATGCCAAACCGGCGAAAGCGGCTGCCCCGGCTGGTTCTGCAAAGATGCCCATTTGCCCCAGTTCGGCGATTGCCTTGAGAATTTCATCATCAGAGACAGTCAGGTAAGTGCCGCCGGTTTCGCTGGCTGCTCTAACGGCTCTCACACCGTCACGCGGCAGATCTACCGAAATGCTGTCTGCAATTGTTTTGGCCTGCACCGGGTGAATGATGTTTTGCGTATCCGAATGAAAGGCGTTGTGGATGGCGGCCGAGCCTTCGGCCTGCACACCAATGATGCGCGGCATGCGGGCAATCCAACCCAGGGCGTGCAGATCTTTGAAGCCTTTATGAATACCGGAAATGATGTTGCCATCTCCAACCGAGACAAAAATCACCAGGCGGTGCTCTTTGACCGGTACGGTCACTGCGCCCAAAGCCGCCCTCATCCCGCTGCCCATTTGCCCTTGCATGAATTCCCAAATTTCAAAGGCGGCTGTCTTTTTTCCTTCGGCGGTGAATGGATTGTAGCCCGTATTGCGACAGTACCAGCCAAACTCTTGCGAGGCTTTTATAGACAGGTCAAAGGCGTCATCGTAGCTTCCGTCCACCAGGATGACCTTTGCGCCAAACACCAGCAGCTGTGCCACTTTGGCTGGCGGCGCGGATTTGGGCGCGAAAATAACAGCCTTTTGCCCCACCGCTGCCGCCATACCCGCCAGCGCGGCGCCTGCGTTGCCGGTGGAGGCTGTCACAACCACTTCTGCGCCCAGTTCTCGGGCGCGGGTCACCACCACCGCGCTGGCGCGGTCTTTGAAAGAGGCGGTTGGGTTGCGGCTTTCATCTTTCAGCCACAGGTATTTCAGACCATATTTTTCTGCCAATCGCGGCAGCGCATAGACGGGTGTGCCGCCCACCTGGTGCAGAGGTGTGGCTTCGCCCTCCGGTGCTGAAACGGGCAGCAGCGGCAGGTAGCGCCAGATGGACTGGTTTGAACGTGAGGTAAGATCTCCCGGCTGATATTTTTTACGGATGGCATCGTAATCGAGCATCACATCCAGGTTGCCGCCATCCTTGGGGCAGGTGTAGGTGACCTCATCTGGCGAGTAAGTATGCTGGCAAATGGAGCAGGTGTAGCCGGTGAATTTTTCCATACAATGTCTTCTCCTGGCAGTGCCTCAGGCCTGGTTATGCTGCCTGGTTTTGAAAAATAGCCTGCAGGATTTGTTCCTGGTCGACAGGCAGGCGGTCGAGACGTAGGCCGACCGCATTATAAATGGCATTGGTAATGGCTGGCGGGGTGGGGATGAGCACGATTTCGCCCACACCCTTGGCGCCGTAAGGGCCGTCTTTGGTTGGGTCTTCCACGATGATGGAAGTGATCTCGGGGGTGTGCATAATGGACGGAATGCGGTAACGCGACATGTGATCTGTCACCACGTAGCCATCTTTGGTGATAAAGTTTTCGAGCAGCGCATGTCCCACACCCATGACTACCCCACCTTCCACCTGCCCCTGCAAACCGAGCGGGTTGATGGCGCGGCCCACATCGTTGGCTGAAATAACCCGCACCACCTTCACTTCACCGGTCAGCGTGTTGATTTCCACTTCCGCAGCCTGTGCAGCAAAGGAAAAGGCGACATGCATATCCCCGCCCTGCCCGAGCGGTTTGGTGGCAGGCGCGTGGTATTCGTACAGCGCGCGCGACGCATGGCCCAGCTCGCGCATTTCGGCCACTACATCACCCAGGGGAATCACATGCCCGTTAACGTGCACGCCATGTTCAGAAAAGCGGATTTTTTCCGGGTCCTGGTCGTATTTCTCAGCCAGCGAGGAGGCAATGGCGGTGCGCAGGGTTTTTGCCGCCAGCCGTGAAGCATTGCCGGTGACATACGTTTGGCGCGAGGCGGTGGTTGGACCGCCGTTAGGGGTCAGGTCGGTATCCATCACCAGTACTCTCACCCGTGATGACGGCAGTGAAAATTCCTCTGCCACCACCATCTGCATGATGGTCACCAGGCCCTGCCCCAGTTCGGCCGCGGCAGAGCGCACTTGCAGCGTGCCGTCTTCGTACAATTCCACTTCTGCGCCAGAGGTATCATCTGCGCCGCCGCCCAGACCGGTGTTTTTGAAGGCCGAGGCAAAACCCCAGGCGCGTACCAGGTGTTCTGCGCCGGGCAACCGGCGCGGGGCAAACAGTTTATCTTTGGAAACGCCCGCCACGCGCAGCATTTCGGCTTCCACTTTATCGATGCATTCCACCAGACCGGCACTCTCGCGCATGATTTGCCCGGTGCTGGTTTCATCGCCCACGCGCAAAGCGTTCTTTCGGCGCAGTTCCACCCGATCCATGTTGAGCTTTTCGGCCAGCATGTCCATCATGGTTTCAAAGGCGAAGGCAGACTGAAGCACGCCAAAACCGCGGAAAGCGCCCGCGGGCGGGTTGTTGGTGTACATGGCATAGCAATCTGCATGCACATGCTGAATTTCATACGGTCCGGCTGAGTGCGTGGTGGCGCGTGTCAGCACTTTTTCACCCAGCGAAGCATACGCGCCGGTGTCGCCGTAGAGTTCGGTCTGCGCAGCAACCAGGGTGCCGTCGTTTTTGGCGCCCAGCTTGACCTTGATCTGTGTGGCGTGCCGCTTGGGGTGCACGATCAGGCTTTCGTGGCGGTCAAAAAGCAGCTTCACGGGTTTGCCGGTCACATTTGCAAGTAAAGCGGCGTGAATTTGCCCGGCGATATCTTCCTTGCCGCCGAAGCCGCCGCCCATTAATTGACCCACGATGCGTACCCGTTCTTCCTTCCAGCCCAGCGCCCGCGCCACCTGGGTGCGGTCCTGGTAAGGGATTTGCGAGCCGACATAGATTTCCATGCGCCCATCCTTAAGCGGGACGGCCACGCTGCACTCAGGTTCCATAAACAGGTGATCGGTGCTGGGGGTATGGAAGGTGTGTTCCAGAATAATATCTGATGCTTCAAACCCCTGGGCGGGGTCGCCTTTGCGTACCTTGATATGCTTTAGCAGGTTTCCGTTGGCGTGCAAAACGGGGGCATCTGGTTGACGGGCCTGCACCGGGTCGGTGATCACGGTCTGCAGGTCATAAGTGACTTCAACCAGTTCTGCCGCAGCTTTGGCAATTTCCTGGCTTTCTGCCGCCACAATGGCAATCGCATCGCCAACATAACGGACGCGCTCGCCAATGCCCACCATCACCGGCCAATCATAGATCACCAGTCCGTGGTTGTGCTCGCCAGGAATATCGCAGGAGGTAAGCACGGAGACCACACCCGGCAGTTGGCGTGCTTTTTCCACGTCCAGCGTGCGCACCAGTGCATGCGGCACCCCGGCGCGGTGCACCGCGGCGAACAGCATGCCAGGGAAAGTCAGGTCATCGGTGAAAATGGCCTCGCCAGTAACTTTTTCCCGGGCATCCGGGCGAATCTGAACCTTGCCAATCACCTGGCTCTCGATCGCCGAGGGCGCAACCTGCGGTTCGGATACCGGCTGACCTGTGCGCAGCGATTCAGCGGCTGCCAGGATGGAATTCTCGATGGTTGGATAGCCCGCACAGCGGCACAGCGTGTCTTTTAGCGCATGACGAATTTCGGCTGAGCTGGGGTTGACTTTGCGCTGCAAGAGCGCATACGATGTCATGATTTGGCCGGGGATGCAGAAACCGCACTGCACAGCCCCATGTTTGACAAACGCTTCCTGCAGGGGGTGCAGCCGGTTGGCGCCTTTCTCCGGTTTGGCCAGGCCTTCGATGGTTGTGATGTTTTTGCCATCCGCGCGTTCGGCGGGGTAAGAACAGGAAAGCACTGCTTCGCCGTCCATCACAACCGTGCACGCGCCGCATTCGGCTTCGTTGCAGCCGATTTTGGTGCCGGTCAGTTTCAGGCGTTTGCGCAAAAGATCAGCCAGGGTTTCACCTGGGATTGGCTCAAGCTGGTAATTTTGGCCGTTTACGGTTAAGGAAAGTTGAGTTTTTTTCATAATTACACCATTGTGTCCTATTGATAAAGGTCAGGCGGCCCGTTCCCAGGCGGTGGTCAGGGCATTCTTTAGCAGGGTAACCACCAGTTGCTGGCGGTATTGAGCGGTAGCGCGTGCCGGGCTGGTGCGGAAAACCGCTTCTGCCAGTAAAGATTCTTGCACAGCAGAAATCAGCTCCGCTGAAAAAACCTTGCCGCCCAGGAATTCTTCTGTCTTGCGGGCGCGGAAGGGGATTGGACCCGCCGGACCTACTGCAACATGCGCCGAAACGATCGTATCATTTAAGCGTTCCAGCCAGACTGCCAGGTTTAAAATGGGCAGGGCAATACCCTGGGCGCGCATAATCCGGCAAAAAGCCGAAGCCTGGTGCGCTTTGCAGAGCGGGATGTCAAACCCCACGATGATTTCGTTCTTTGTATTAATCGCGGATTTCCCCGGTCCCAGGAACATTTCGTGCAAAGGCACGCGCCTGCGGCCGGTGGGAGAGGCAACTTCAGCAAAGGAGTTGAGCGAGAGCAGGCCAATCGTCCCATCCGCTGCGGGCAGCGCGTGGGCTACGTTGCCGCCCAGGGTTGCCGAATTGCGCACCTGCGGCCCGCCAATCAGCCCGCAGGCTTCGACCAACGCCCTGGCATGCTGCTGGGCGAGCGGCGAATCAACGATGTGGTTATGCGGAACGCCCGCACCGATATAAAGTTCATCATTGCGGATTTCCAGGGCGCGCAGTTCAGGGATGGCCGTCAGATCGACCAGGGTGTGCACCGGCGGGTGATTCCCTTGCTGCAAGTCCAGCATTAAATCAGTCCCGCCCGCGATGGCGCAGGACGGGTCTGGGGCGTTGGCAAGCGCTTCAACGGCTTGTTGTACAGTTTTGGGGTGGTAATATTCTTTCCAGAGACTCATAGGATCGGCGTCCTTTCACAAAAGCTGAAAGTTAACGGGCGGCGGTACTTTTCGTATGGATTAATTCCCTACGCCGCCGAGACGCCGCGCGTCTTGTAACGACCGCCGAACCCATGTATAAACTGGGTGCAAATTAACGATATTCAATATTTAATTGTACTACCAGAAACAGCGATTACTCGAATATTTTTTCTGCCGCTATTCCGCTTCAAACGGCACACCCAGGGCCGCGGGTGGCGTGGCGCGCATCGCGCGCAGGATCCTGGTGAAGGCTCGCCGCGTTGGTTCCGGCATGCCTGCCAGGGTGTGCTCCACCCACTCGGCATTACCAATATTGACAAACAGCAGGGTCAGGATCATCAAGGGGAAGGGCGCAACCTGCAGTACTTGCGAAGGCAGGCCGGGCAGCAGCGGTTGTAAAACCAGCCCCAGCCACTGCAGAAGGGCGAAAAGATAGGCCCCAAAAGCGGCGCGGATCGGGTTCCAGCCGCCGAAAATGGTGATTGAGAGCGCAATCCAGCCCAGCCCATCCAGACCGGAGATGGTGCCTTTCCAGCCAGCCTTTACAGACAACGAATAAATCGGGCCAGCCAGACCGATCAGCGCGCCGCCCAGGATTGTATAAAAATAGCGCAGCCGGTTGACATTTGCGCCGCGCACAAAAGCCGCAGCCGGTCGTTCACCGATCCCTTGCAGCATCAAACCCGGCCGGGTGCGGAAGATAAAGACCCAGGCCGCTCCTACCAGGATGAAACTCAGATAGGTCATTACATCCTGCTTAAAAAACAGCGGTCCCAGAATGGGAATGCTGCTTAGAAACGGAATGGGGCTGGAAGAAAGACGCGGGGCAGTCTCGCCCATGATCGGGTTGCCCAGGAAGTAGGACAGGTCCCGGCATAAAAGCGCCAGGATGAAGCCGACTGCCACCTGGGATTGCTTGAGCGTGATACTGGCAAAAGCCACCACCAGCGAAACCAGCGCGCCGATCAGCATTCCGGCTAGAAAACCAAGCACAATATTCTGTGTGAAAAACGCAGCGGCAAAGCCGCCCATGGCGGCCAGCAGGATGGTGCCGTTCATTGACAGATTGATAACACCGGCCCGCTCGGAAATGGTTTCGCCGATCACGGCGATCAAGATGGGTGCGGCGGCGGTCAAAACACCAGCCAGACTAATGAGAAGGGTATCGAAGTTCATAGATTCTCCCCCCGCTAATGGTTCAAAAGCGGGTTTGGGATAGGATGGTCAGGCTTTTTTGATTAATTTCTGGCGCACACCATCTGCCAGCAGCACAAATAACACCAGCGTGCCCTGCAGCACACCCGCCAGTGTGGAGTCCATTTTAAGCACGACCGGCAGTTGGATGCTGCCAATGTTAAGCGCCGCAAAGAAAAGCGCCACTGGTGCGGCCCACAAGGCCTGGTAGTTTATTAACATGGCAACCATCAGACCCATGAACCCGTAGCCGCTGGAGATTGACGGGATCAAACGGTGATAGACAGTTGTAACCTGTACTGCTCCGGCCAGTCCGGCGAACACACCGCACAGCGCAAACGATATCATCGAATATTGCCAGGTCGGAATGCCAAGCAGGAAGGCCGCGTTTGTGTTTTTCCCAACGGCCTTCAGGCGCAGGCCAAAATAGGTGCCTTGCAGCATAAAGTAGACCACCACGATTGCCACCACAGCCATTGCAACAGCATAAAGACTCAGCCGCGAACCCTGGATCATTGGCAGCCAGAGCGTATCTGGGAAGGGTACTGTGCCAGACATGGAAGCCACGCCAGGGCGCTTCCACGGGCCAAAGATGAGCCAGATGTTGAGGGCCGTCGCCACAAAGTTCAAGCCCAGCCCGCCAAAAATCTCGTTGACGCCGCCAAAGGTTTTCAGCGCGCCCACCAAAGC
>JBBRWF010000165.1:0-8699 GCA_038249405.1 Anaerolineales bacterium | reverse complement strand
GCACCGAACTATTTATCGCGTCAAGCACGAACTTTTGGATGATTACTTGCGCCAACAACTCAAGTCGCCAGACATTCAAATGCATCTTGCGTAAGTCCTAAATAGATAACAACAGCACCAATCCTACTGACCAGAAATTGATCACCGAGTGGGTGGTTGAAGCCGGTAAGCGCATCTGGCTGGTGAGATCAATTTCCTTCGGGGATTTTAGCAGCGCAAAAGAACAGCAGAATCGCTTAGATTCTTTCAATAGCATTGCGGTGGAAAGCCACAACCTGGCAAACCCATCCATCAGCCTGAAATTACACCAGAATCCGCCCGCACCTGTGCCAGCGACATCCATCGTTCCCAACGCGGCGGGCGATCTGCCAGCCGCAAGCTGGTGGGACGGCGATTGCGACAGCAACCGCTATCTGAACCTGACCGGGAGCAGTTCATACCGATTGGGGGCCACTTTCCGCGGGCTGGTTGCGTGCGGACCGGGCGGAGTTGGCAGTGGGACTTACAAGTACGGGATATTGACTTCTTTTGGTGCATCAGGCGGCATCCAACAATACGAATTTCAATGCGCTGAGCTGCCCAAACGTTATCTGTATTTACTCTACGGTATTGCCCCCAAAACCGGCAACGGCGCCGATGTGGTGAACGTATATGCCAACGCTCGGAGCAATTTGCAGAAAGTCACCAACGGCACGCCAAATTCCGGTCTGGCTGCAGGGGATATCATCAGTTATGACGGCCCGGCCCCATACGGGCACACCGCCATCATCACGGCTGTCACGGTTGACAGCAACGGGAACGGCACCTATACCATCATTGAACAGAATGCGGCGGCAACAGGCACACGCACCGGCACCATCAGCAATTGGTGGCTCAATTCCAGCGCTGGGATCAGCGCTTACATCCATGACAGCACATCCAATACAACCACACTGCCCGCTGACGCCCTAAAATGTGCGGATGAGGGTGGAGTTTGCTCTTTTAGCGGCACGGCATCTGTTTATTACGGCGCAAATAACCAGTATTACTTCAAAGATAATATCTCAGGCAGTATCAATTGCAACAATGATATCTTTGGAGATCCGATCAGTGGTGCTGCAAAAGCCTGCTATTACGTGCTTCCAGCGCCTCCGCCCAGTTGTCCCACGGTAACCGGCGAAGTAAAACTATATGATGGGATCAACTGTACGGGCAGCGTTAAAACAGCGGTTGGTACAGGCCTGTTTAACCTGGTCACCACTTTTAACGATCTGGCTGAGGCGGTTGCAATTCCAAGCGGTTGGTCTGCAAGGTTGTTCCAGAATAACAAGGAAATCCTTAATGAAAGCGCGTGTTTTGGCAGCACGGACGCCGATCTTAACGATAATACTTTTGCAAATGGGGGCAAGGTCGGTAATAACACAACCTGGATGCGCGTTTACGATATTGCAAACTGCGGCGTGCCGACCGCACCAGGCGCTCCGATGCTGCTCAGCCCGGGGAATGCGTCCAGCAACCCATCCAATTACGATTTGAACTTTACCTGGAACTCAGTGGCTGATGCAACAGAGTATCAGATTGAATGGTGGGGCGGACCGTACAGCGCCATGCAGCCGTGCGGCTGGAGCAGCGCCACAAACTGTCAGGTTGGGGTGGTCTTTGCTGGAAATACCTATTCGTGGCATGTCAAGGCACGCAATGCGGTTGGCGAAAGCAGCTGGAGCGAGACCAGGACATTTACGGTTTTATCTGATTTAACACCACCCGGCACGTTCAGCAAAACATCCCCGGCTAACGCATCTTCCGGGCAATCCAACAGCCCGACCATCTCCTGGGGAATCGCCAGCAATGTGGCAAACTATGCTTATTGTTACGACACTATTAATAACAATGTCTGCGATACCGGCTGGCAAAGCATTGGCACGGCAACGAGCGCCAGTTTGAGCGGTCTGGGTTCAGGAACGAATTACTTCTGGCGTGTACGCGCCAGCAACCCCAGCGGTGATACCTACGCCAATAACGATACATGGTGGACATTTAGCACACAACCAGCAACGCCAGCGGGTGATAGTTATGAACCGGATGATTCATTCGATCTGGCAAGCACGATAGCTTACGGGAGCCCGCAGGCACACAGCATTCTTCCTGCCACAGATCTGGACTACGTCAAATTTACACTGACGAGCATCAGCGAAATCACGCTTGAAACATCCGGTAACTTAAATTCTGATACACGCATGTGGCTTTATGATAGTAACCAGACTCTGATCGAATTCAATGACGATAATGGTATTAACACATATTCCCAGATTGACCGCCTATGCGGGGAGAATCCTTTACCAGCTGGAACGTATTACGTCAAAGTGGATGAATTTGAGAACAATGCAGAGATAGCGCTGTACTCCCTGGCGTTTAATATTACACAAGATTGCGAGCATACAACCATCTTTGCAGATGTATCGTTTAGTTACTGGGCCAGACCATGGATCGAAAACCTGTATCAGTCCGGCATCACAAATGGCTGTTCGCTGAGCCCGTTGACATATTGCCCCGAGGCGGTGGTGACACGCGGGCAAATGGCGGTCTTTCTGCTGCGCGGAAAGCTGGGATCAATCTTTACGCCTCCCACCCCAACCGGCTCGTTCCTGGATGTGCCGCCGGATTACTGGTCAGCTGGCTGGATTGAACACCTGGCATCCCTGGGTATCACCAACGGCTGCGGTACGGATAGTTACTGCCCGGAAGATTACGTCACACGCGCGCAAATGGCGGTCTTTTTGATACGCAGCAAATATGGCTCAGGCTATACCCCGCCGCCCGCCACTGGCAAATTTACGGATGTGCCTGAATCTTACTGGGCAGCCACGTGGATTGAAAATCTGGCCAGCGATGGAATTACGAGCGGCTGCGGGCCAACCACTTACTGTCCTGAAGAGCCTGTGACGCGTGCACAAATGGCGGTTTTCCTGGTGCGGTCATTCTTGACGACCCCGTAGCGGTCTTTCAAGGAAGTTATTAAGCAGCTCTGCGGGGCAGTGATGTTAACTATTGATATGAGTTTTCTTAATCCTGATTCTCAGCGATAGATTCAGGGTATGTACTTATGCTATAATAAATTTATGGTAGAAAACCAACCTCAAAAAACACCATCCCTGCCCACCTCGCAAGATGTGGATAAGGAAACCGAGCGCCGCAACCGCCAGACAGGTATCACGATTGCTGTAGCGGCGATTGTGTTTATCGCCCTGATTGTGCTGGCTGTGTACGGTCTGACTCGCAACGCCGATGCCACCGGAAACATCCGTGACATCTTCATCATCTTCATGGCGCTTGAATCGTTGATCATAGGCGCGGCGCTGGTTATTTTGATTGTCCAGATCGCCAGCCTGATTAATTTGCTGAACAATGAGATTAAGCCCATCCTGGATGCCACCAACGAAACCATCGCTACTTTGCGCGGCACAACCCAGTTTTTGAGTGAAAACCTGGTTGAACCGGTCGTGAAGCTGAACAGCTACCTGGCTGGTCTGCAAAAAATGTTTGAAATGATCGGAATGAAGAAAAAATAACATCTGCGCAATTCAAGGAATTAACACAAGGAGAAATCAAATGTCTGAACGTGACGAATTTGGCGCTTTTTTAGTAGGTTTTATTGTGGGTGGTCTGACGGGAGCGGTTGCCGCTCTGCTGTTTGCCCCACAATCCGGCGAAGAAACTCGCGCCGTGATCAAAGAACGCTCGATTGAGCTGCGCGACAAAGCAACTGCTGAAGCTGAAGAAGCCTGGAAACACGCTGAAGCTGTCGCAATGGATGCTCGCCAAAAAGCCGAAGAATGTTCCAGGCAGGCAATGGCTCAAGGCGAAGAAATCACTCTGAAGGCCCGCAAGCGCGGCGAAGAATTGTTGGAGACCACCAAGGAAACTGTCAAGAAGGCTACCGGACGGATTAAGAAATCTGATGGCTCGGATGCCCTCGAACTGCCTGCTGAAGAATAATTATTAAGATGGACCACAAGGGTTTGACTGAAAAGTCAAACCCTTGTTTTTTTTCAGCGATGCGTAAACTGATCAAGTTTTGTTTTTACCACTTCTATCACAGCTTTGCCTGGACGTATGACTCTGTGGCGGCAGCAGTTTCGGTTGGGCGCTGGCGGGATTGGGGGGGCGCAGCGTTACCATACGTGAGGGGACCGGTCGTTTTGGAGACAGGTTTTGGCCCGGGTCACCTGCAAGTTGAATTAAACAGGATGGGGTACCGTACAATTGGGTTGGATGAAAGCTGGCCCATGATCCGGCAGGCGAGCGCCAACCTGCGAAGCCATCAAATGCCACCCAAGCTTGCCAGGGGTCTTGCACAGCAGCTACCTTACGCAAACGCCTGTTTTGATTGTGTACTGGCCAGCTTTCCAACCGACTATATTGTGGACAAGCACTGCCTGGAAGAAATCCAGCGCGTGCTGAAACCCGGCGGACGGGTGGTTGTTCTGCCAGCGGCGGGGATGCACCGAGCTGCACTGCCCGACAGGTTTGCAAGCTGGCTTTTTCAGATCACAGGCCAACACGCAGATGTCAGCGCAGGCCTGGAAATGCGCTATACAACAATTTTCAGCCAGGCTGGTTTCAAGGTGCGGATCACCAGGGCTGAAATTCGACAAAGTACGGTGATGATCGTCCTGGCAGAAAAGCCGATTTAAGGTTAATAATAGTTCGTGTGATTAATCGTCAGCGGGAGGCGGATATGTTAGAATCCGGTGTATGGAAATACAAATCGCAGTTGCAAAAATCAATAAGTACGCTGTGTCGGAGAGCGGCGACACGCTGGAAATCGTGGAACGCCCCGGCGGCGGTGTTTCAATTGTGCTTGCAGATGGGCAATCCTCCGGGCGCGGTGCAAAAGCGGTCTCCATGATGGTCGTCCGGCGTGTGATAGGCTTGCTGGCTGAGGGCGTGCGCGACGGCGCCGCGGCACGCGCGGCTTCTGATTATTTATTTTCAGAACGAAATGGTAAGGTTTCCAGTACACTTAATATTGTCTCCGTGGATCTTTCGAGCGAAACGGTGGTGCTGGCGCGCAACAATGAGGCGCCCATGTATATCGCCCGCAAAGAAAACATTGAATTCATCAACGAACCCAGCCGGTCAATTGGCACAGCCCGCAATATTAAACCGATCATTACCGAAATTCCCATCGAAAGCGGGCTGACACTGGTTATCTATACGGACGGGCTCGAACACGCCGGGAAACGGCGCGGAACTCCAATGGATGTTGGCACTACTTTGCACGGGCTGCTGGAAGAAAGCGAACCAACGCCGCAGGTGATGGCAGATGCTCTGCTGGCGCAAGCGATGCGCCTGGATGAAAATCGCCCGGTGGATGATATCAGCGTGATGGTGCTGCGCGTCATGCCACGCAGCGGCGACGATGTGCGGCGCATGTCCGTCAGAGTGCCTATAAACGTAAAAAATGGTGGTTAAAAGAAAGCGCCACTTATCGGATTTTATTCCACGCAACTGGAAAGCCAGTTTGCGCGATACATCTTTGCTTTTTAGTGAATTTCGAGGTCCGCTGGTGTTCTTTGGGGTTGCAATCCTTGGGCTTGGGATTGTATACTTTTTTGCAGCGCATGAACTACACGAACCCGTGGGCAGCCTGGCTGAGGCAATTTACCTGATGCTGACCCTGACCTTCCTTCAGCCAAGTGGAAATTTTCCGACACACCCCTTTCTACAAAGTTTTTTCTTTCTAATGCCTCTGGTTGGCGTCAGCACACTGGCGCGCGGCCTGGCAGATTTTGGGATCTTGCTTTTCAACCGGCGGGCACGCAGCAAGGAATGGGAAATGGCAGTCGCTTCTACTTATAACAAACATACAATACTGGTTGGGCTGGGTCACCTGGGTTTTCGGGTTGTTGATAAACTGCATGATATGAACGAAAGCGTTGTAGCGATTGAATTAAACCCGAGCGCCGATATGTTCAGTGCAGTTCAAGGCATGGGTATTCCAGTGATTCAAGATGATGCCGCCCGGCCCGCCGCACTTGAAGCAGCCGGGGTGAGCAACGCAAAAACCATCATCCTGTGCATGCAAAACGACTCGGTCAACTTGCAAGTGGCTCTGAAGGCTCGCAGTATCAATGCCAACATCAAGGTGGTCATCCGCATATTTGATGAAGATTTCGCGCGGGCCTTGCGTGACCAGTTTGGATTTACGGCATTGAGCGCGACTGAAATGGCTGCGCCAGTCTTTGCGGCGGCTGCGGCCGGCATGAATGTAACCAACCCGATCTCGGTTGAAGGGCAGCAGCTAAGCCTGGCCGATATGGTCATTCAAAATGGTTCCACCCTGGCGGGACGAACTGTTGGTTTTATTGAAGACAACTACCACCTGAATGTAGTGTTTGTGCGCTTTGACCATCACTCAGAAATGCACCCCACCGACAGCCGGGTAATCACCAGCGGCGATATGATCGGTATTTTAGGCGGCCCTGAACAGCTCAGCCATCTGCTGCATGACAATGAATAGCGCAGAAGGGCAAGCTCCCAGTTCCCGGCAACCGCTGGTGGGAGTGGTCGGGGTGTGCGCTTCCGGGAAATCCACGCTGATCATGGGGATGAAGGCTCTTGGCATTCGCACCAAACATATTGCCCAGGAACATTCCTATGTGCAGGATATGTGGAAGCGCATCGCCGACCCTGACTTGCTCATTTTTTTGGATGCTTCTTACCCCCAAACCTTGATACGGCGGCAACTGAACTGGAACGAAGCAGACTGGGCTGAACAACAGCGGCGTTTGCAACACGCACGTGCTCACGCAGATCTTTACCTCAACACGGATGGCTTATCCATTGAGCAGGTTCTGCAAGCTGTGCTGGATTTTCTTGAGCGATATGAGGCGTCATCTTGAGCAAATTTTTCGCATAGGATGCAAGTTTGAGGACAAAAGCCCAGGGAAAGGCTGAAAACAGGGGACATTTGACCGTATGCGATAAATTTCTATAAAGAGAATTTTTAAACCGCGCACTCTTCCCCCGAATAGTCAGAAATAGCGGTATAATCGCTCGTTGCCATCACGCCAGCCTCTGACTGGTATTTTTATGATATGGAGAACGATACATGAATCGTCGGCCCCTTGCTACACTGATTGTTGTGCTTGTCCTGATCGCTTTGGCTCTGTGGATCAGCTTGAGCAACACCATCACCATTCTTAATCCTTTTAATTCTTCACAACCCCTCTTTACCCGCAATGTAGAGACCCGTCTGGGCCTCGATCTGCGCGGTGGCTTGCAAGCCCAGTTGGAAGTGCCCGAAGGCATCACTGTTACCTCCACAGACCTGGAAACCACCAAAACTATTCTGATGAGCCGTGTCAATGCGCTGGGTGTCAGCGAAGTGACCATGCAGGTCGCCCCGCCGCGCCGTATTGTGGCTGAATTTCCGGGAGTAAATAACCCGGAAGAAGTGGTCGCATCTGTAAAACAAACCGGTATGTTGGAATTCGTGGACTTCGGCGACACCACTTTGCCAGATGGGACTGTGATCAAGACCGATCAGGGCGCAGACGGAACCGCAACTCCCGCCACGGATACCACCACTGCGGCTGCGGACCGTGTTTATCACACGGTCATGACTGGTACAGCGTTGAAAACCATCACAGTGCAACCTTCCAATACGGGCGGTGGTTACGAGATTGCATTCACCTTGAAATCTGATTTCAGTACGGTGTTCAGCAATTTCACACGTGACAACGTCAACAAGTACCTGGCGATTGTGCTCGATAAGAAAGTCATTTCCACGCCCCAAATCAACACACAAATCAGCGACGGCTCGGGTGTCATCACCGGCAGCTACACGCTGGAAAGCGCCAATCAGTTTGCCGTGCAGCTGCGCTACGGTTCGCTCCCAGTGCCGGTGCAGGTGGCTGAAAGCCGCACCGTTGGTCCAACGCTGGGCGCCGAATCTGTGCGCAAAAGCGTTCTGGCGGGCGCGATTGGCCTGGGCATGGTGATCATCTTCATGCTGCTCTACTACCGGGTACCTGGTCTGGTCGCCGATCTGGCCCTGATCACGTACGCCCTATTCACCTTCGCCTTGTTCAAGTGGGTCCCGATCACACTTACCCTGCCGGGCATCGCTGGTTTTATTTTGAGTATCGGTATGGCAGTGGATGCGAACATCTTGATCTTTGAGCGGCTAAAAGAAGAACTACGCGCCGGTAAAACCTTGCGCCAGGCGATTGACCTGGGCTGGCAGCGCGCCTGGCCTTCGATCCGCGACTCAAACTCATCGACCCTAATCACCTGTGCCATCTTGTATGTGTTTGGCAGCACCTTTGGGGCCAGCATGGTGCAGGGTTTCTCGGTGACTCTGGCTTTGGGTGTCATCGTCAGCCTGTTCACGGCCATAATCGTTACCCGCACCTACCTGCATTACGTGATGGATAACATCAAATCGGTAGAGCACCCACGCTGGTTTGGGCTGTAGGAGATAGAGCATGAATATCATCAAGAATAGATATATGTATTTTGCAATTTCCCTGCTGATCATCATTCCCGGCCTGATCTTCATGGGCATCCACTGGGTACAACACCCCACGGAAGGGCCTCTGCCGCTTGGGATTGACTTTACCGGTGGGTCTCTGCTGGAGGTCCAGTTTGCTTCCGGCACGCAGCCAGCGATCGCTGATGTAAAGCAACTTTACAATGAATACGCCACCATTGCG
>JBBRWF010000164.1:0-8747 GCA_038249405.1 Anaerolineales bacterium | reverse complement strand
CGGAGCCCTGACCCACTCGGCAAAGGTATTTGACCTGAGTTTTATCATATAAGGTTCCCTGCTAGGGTATATAATGCCTGCAGGTTGCAAAATATATAGCGCGAAACGGGAACATATCCCGTTTCGCAGGAGTAAAATTGAACGCAGAAGCGCAAGCTCTATATGAAGACATGAAAATCCACCTGGGCAAGCTCGTGCCCGATTTTGAACTGTACTATAAAGCCGAAATTGCGGTGGAGATCAACCAGCTAAAAAAGGAACGTAACGCCGTCATCCTGGGACACAATTACATGGAACCGGTGCTGTTCTATTCCATCCCCGACTTCAAAGGCGATTCGCTCGACCTGAGCCGCAAAGCCAGCACCACCGATAAAGACGTAATTGTATTTTGCGGCGTCAGGTTCATGGCTGAAACCGCCAAAATCCTCAGCCCCACCAAAACCGTACTACTGCCCGCCAAAAAAGCCGGCTGCTCGCTGGCAGAATCAATCACCGCCGCGGATGTGCGCGCGCTTAAACGCAAATACCCCGGCGTGCCGGTTGTCACCTATATCAACACCTATGCTGATGTAAAAGCCGAGAGCGATATCTGCTGCACATCCGGCAACGCCGTGGCTGTGGTTGAATCGCTCAAAACAGATACCGTTATCTTTATACCTGATCAATATCTGGCGCGCAATGTCGCTCAGGAAACCGGCAAGCACATTATCTTCCCCACGCTGGGGGTCGATCTCACACCCGACCCCATGCTCGATGTGCAAATGATCGGCTGGAACGGCAAATGCGAAGTCCACGACAAATTCAAAGTTGAAGACATCCGCGCCATCCGCGAACAATTCCCAGATGTGTTGGTGTTGACTCACCCGGAATGCCCGCCCGAAGTTGTGGCTGCCTCTGACTATTCCGGTTCAACCAATGCCATGATCAAATTCGTTCAGCAAAGTAAAGCCCCCCACTACCTGGTGCTAACCGAATGCTCCATGGGCGATAATATTGCCGCAGCCAATCCCGAAAAAGACCTGCTGCGGCTGTGCATGGTTCGCTGCCCACACATGAATATGATCACGATGGAAAATGTCCGCGATGCGCTCAAATACGATCATTATATAGTGGATGTGCCAGAAGAGATCCGTGTGCGCGCTTACCGGGCCGTTGAGCGTATGCTACAAATCGGCTAACCCCTAACGGCAGTTTACTTGCCATCAGAAAAGAAAATAAATGAAAATCACCGATGTATTAATCATTGGGTCCGGCATCGCCGGAGCAACAGCCGCGCTCAAACTGGCACAGGACCCCGCTCAACATATCATCATGATCACCCGCGAAAAAGATCCCATCGAATCAAATACGCGATGGGCACAGGGCGGCATCATCCACCGCGGGCCGGATGACTCAGTCGATTTACTGGTTCAAGATATCCTGTCCGCCGGGGCGGGAGCCTCGCTCCCAAAAGCGGCGCAAATTCTGGCAACCGAAGGCCCTCAACGGATTGAAGAAATTCTCTTATCCACGGCAGGGGTAAATTTCGATCACGACTCGGATGGCAAACTGGCATTCGGCAAGGAAGCAGCGCATTCCGTCAGGCGCATTATCCACGTGGGCGATGGAACCGGTTATGCCATCATTAACGGCTTGATGGATGCGGTCCGCCGCCAACCCAACATAGAACTGATCACCAACGCCACTGCGGTCGACCTGATAACCTACCCACATCACTCACGCCACCCACTCGACACCTACAAACCCATCACCTGCCATGGCGCATATGTCTTTGACCG
The DNA here is from genome assembly GCA_038249405.1 of Anaerolineales bacterium. Classification (GTDB taxonomy): domain Bacteria; phylum Chloroflexota; class Anaerolineae; order Anaerolineales; family Villigracilaceae; genus UBA5195. Next base: position 6,969 of record JBBRWF010000164.1, on the reverse strand, counting down.
TAAAGGCAAAGCCATTCACCGCACCCTGGCAGCCCAAATCATACTAGCCACCGGCGGAGTTGGGCGCATTTATCGCAGCACCACCAATCCGCCAGGAGCGCGTGGGGATGGACTGGCAATGGCCTCACGCGCCGGGGCGCGCATTATCAATGCGGAATACGTTCAGTTCCACCCCACAGCCCTGGCTGTCCCGGGCGCGGAAGGATTTCTCATAAGCGAGGCTGTCCGAGGCGAGGGCGGCAGATTGTTAACACCAAATGGCCAGCCTTTCATGGAAAAATACTCCCCTGAATGGAAAGACCTCGCCCCGCGCGACGTGGTTGCGCGCGCCATCCACAATGAGATGGAAACCAACGGGCTTTCGTATGTGTTACTGGATATCGGCTCGCAAATGGATCCCGAACACCTGCGGCAGCGCTTTCCGAATATTTACGCAGAATGCCTGCGCGTTGGCATCGACATCACCCGCGAACCAATCCCGGTGGTACCCGCTGCCCACTACTTCTGCGGCGGCGTACAGGCCGACTCCTGGGGGCGAACGAGCATCCAGAACCTGTATGCAGTCGGCGAGGTAAGCTGCACAGGTCTGCACGGTGCAAACCGGTTGGCATCCACATCGTTGTTGGAGGGATTGGTCTGGGGTTACCGTGCCGCAGCCGATATCGCCCAAAATCTACACCCTGAGCAGATCCCCGCCCCCAATGAAATCCCAGTTTGGGATGAAACTGGTCTGACACAAGATTCTGACCCGGCGCTCATCCAGGGTGATATGCAAACCATTCAGAATATCATGTGGCATTATGTGGGCATCATTCGCTCAGGCGACCGGCTCTCACGCGCCATCCGTGAACTGCGCCACCTCCAGAATGAAATCGAAACCTTCTACCGCACCGTCAAGCTGAGCGACGGGCTGATTGGCCTGCGCAATGCTGTCGAAGTAGCCCTGGTCATCGCCCAGGCAGCACGCCACAATCGTCAGAGCATGGGCTGCCATTACCGCGTGGATGCCGTTGATATTGGGGACAGGCTTTTGTAATTTCCTGTAATAAGTTTGGATGCAAATTAAGTCGCGTTCAGAGGATGAAATCAATACCAGACTAATTCAGTCTTATTATTGATTTCATCCTGTTTTTATTGTATAGTTATTGCATCACAACAAAAAAAATTTCAGGAGAAAGCAATCATGGAATATGATCTCGTCTTTGAAGGCGGCGGCGCGAAAGGAATGGTATTTGTTGGCGGCATGCAAGAATTTGAAGCGCGCGGCCACACATATGGACGGTTGCTTGGCACTTCCGCCGGAGCAATCACAGCCTGCTTGCTGGCTGCCAGCTATACTTCCACCGAAATGCTGGCGGCTCTTGAAGAAAAAATACCCGAAGGAAAATCCGTTTTTACCAGTTTCATGGCCGTACCCGGGCCCTTTGACCAGCAAACCATTCAAAACAGTACCATCCGTTCCTTTTTACGGTCCGTAGATATCCCTATCCTGCCTGAATTTCTGGAAAAGAGATTGGATGACGCGATCACCGAACAACTGGCAACAGTCGCCAGCTTTAAACATATTTTTTCTTTCATAGAGCGCGGCGGCTGGTATTCTGCAGATAACTTCCTGCATTGGATACACAAGAAGCTTGACTCTGGCACTTACAATGGGTTGCCGCGCAATTTTGGAGATATGACACTTGGCCAGTTCTTCGATGCCACGCACAAGGAACTTTCTCTGGTGGCTTCCGATACCACCGGCAAACAAATGTTGATATTGAACCATATTTCCGCACCCCACTGTCCGGTCATTTGGGCTACGCGCATGTCTATGAGCATTCCCCTGCTCTGGCAGGAAGTCATCTGGGATGCGGGATGGGGCACTTATCTTGGCCGGGATATCACCGGCCATGCGATTGTCGATGGCGGCCTGTTATCCAATTTCCCCATTGAGTTGTTCCTTTCAAATCTCAAAGATGTCACAGATGTGATGGGAAACAAAGTCAGCGAGCAGGTCCTGGGCTTTTTGATTGAAGACGATTTGGATGTCCCAGGTACGCAACAAACGCCCTCGGTAGCTGCATCCTTCAATATCACAGAATTCTCTGCCGTTCAACGCATCTCGCGCCTGGTCGACACCACCCTCTCTGCCCGCGACAAAATGGTTATCGATAGCTACTCAGACCTGGTCGTGCGCATGCCCGCCAAAGGCTACGGTACCACCGAATTTGATATGAGCGAAGTCCGCCGCAATGCCCTGGTACAAGCCGGACGTCTGGCACTCAAATTGCACTTCGATGCTAAACCCGCGCATTCAGCCGCTTCCGGAGATGTCAGCTTCGGAATTGATGTGGAGGGCTCTCTCGAACACGATGCAATTGACCGTCTCGCAACCAAAATACTGCGCTGATTATCATCGCCCCTATCAACAAAACAGTACGCCGCCTAAGTTTGCTTTTGGCGGCGTACTGTTTTGCTTTCGCTGGTAGATCATTTGACCAAACCAGGCATCAATCCGGGGGTCACTTAATGCCCCCGCCCCATTAACCACTCCTGCACATCCGTACCGTCCTGACCAGAAACTGGTTTTAAACGCTCATAACTTCCATCAGGCTGCATCACCCGCGCCCGCAAATTATCTTGCAAGTATTTCTCCAACACCTGGTCGCGCAGGTAACGCACATGCTCCACTTTTTCCAGCGGAAAAACGACTTCAACCCGGTGATCCAGGTTGCGCTGCATTAAATCAGCAGAACCCAGGTAAATCTCATCCTTTCCACCATTTAAGAAATAGTACAGGCGGCTGTGTTCAAGGTAGCGGCCAACGAGACTGGTAACGTTGATGTTATCGCTGACACCCTTGATTCCCACTTTCAGGCAGCACATTCCGCGGACCAGCATATCGATCTTAACACCGGCCTGCGAAGCCTCATAAAGCAGGCTGATAATACCCGGATCAACAACAGAGTTAGCCTTGAAAATCAGGCGCGCCTTTCTGCCAGCCAGAGCATGCTCTATCTCGCGCCGGATGAGTACTTCAAGACGCTGTCGCAGATTCACCGGAGCCACCAGAAGCTTGCGGTAATCAACCTTGGTCGAATAACCTGTGAGGTAGTTAAAAAGGTCACTGGCATCAGCGCCAATATCATCATCGCAGGTGAACATGCCAATGTCTTCATAAATGCGCGAAGTGTTAGCATTGTAATTCCCAGTCGCCAGGTGGATGTAACGCCGAATCCCTTCGCCCTCCTGGCGCACAACCATCGCAATTTTACTGTGCGTCTTTAGACCAACCAGCCCGTACACCACATGTACACCTGCTTGCTCCAGCATGCGCGCCCAACCTATGTTGCTCTCTTCATCAAAGCGCGCCTTGAGTTCCACCAACACAGCCACCTGTTTGCCGCGCTCTGATGCTTCCAGCAGCGCATCCACAACTGGTGAGTTTTGTCCAACACGATAAAGGGTCTGTTTAATAGCCAACACTTGCGGATCACGCGCTGCCGCGGTTAAGAAATCGATTACCGGATTAAAAGAATCATAAGGGTGGTGTAAGAGAATATTACCCTTGCGAATTGTTTCAAATATATCTCCTGCAGTGGCCATACTCTTAATAACACGCGGTATTTTGGGCTTATACGCCCTCAGCTTTAGATCGTGCCGGTCCACCTGGTTATACAACTGCCAGAAGCTGCTCATCCCCAGCGGACTGCTCAGTATATAAAGGTCGCTGTGACGAATTTCAAGATTGTCCACCAGCAAATCACGGATATGCTGAGGCATATCATCATAGATAGCAACCTGTACTACCGAACCAAATTTACGGCGGCGAATGCTAAGCTGCATACTTTCCAACAAATCATCGGCTTCCAGTTCCTGTATCTCAATATCGGCATCGCGAATGATACGAAACGGGTATGCAGCAATAACTTCCATGCCCTGAAAGAGCGACGCAAGGTTGCGGGCAATGACCTGTTCCAACCACACAAAATAATGATGATGCGGAATGGTGCCATCCTTACGGACACTGCCTGACGAACGCTTGACAGACAATAACCGCGGCAAGGTATCAGGCACTTTCAGACGCGCAAATTTTTCGCGGCCTTTCGGGTCGCGGATCACAATGGCAAAATTCAGACTTTGATTTGATATATGCGGGAAAGGATGTCCGGGGTCAAAGGCCAGGGGTGTAAGCACCGGAAAGATGACTTCTTTGAAAGAGAGATCAACCCTTTCCTGCTGGGGCCGGGTCAGCTTGGCATAATCCAGAATATGAACCCCCTCCTTTTCCAATTTCGGTAAAATCTTTCGGTTCAGGCACTGCAAGGCTGTGCCGTAAAGCTCAAGAGAAAGCTTCCGAACAGCAGCCAAAATCTCAGGCGGGGTCAGGCCATCTGCGCTGACTTCCATAATACGCGCTTCCACCTGCCGGCGAATACCGGAAACACGCACCATAAAGAACTCATCCATATTCGAGCCCAAAATGGCCAGGAATTTTAATCGTTCCAGAAGCGGCAGTTTTTCATCAAAAGCTTCTTCCAAAACACGCCGCTGAAATTCAAGCAGGCTTAATTCACGATTGATATAAAGAGACGGGTCGCTAAAGTTACCGGGTGGATCGCTGTACGGGGACATAATTCACACTTTTATTGGTTCAGGATAGATTAGCTCTTATTTTACCCTCTTCCGACATATTCCTATTAGGGTAAATCCGTCACATCCAATATTGATTATCGTGCCACATGCAAAAATTTGAGATGCGTAAACTAAATTCTGCGTAATCGATAAAAAAAATCAGTATTATTACGGATAGAAATATTCCTGAAGAAACAGTACTCTTATAGTAGGAAACTAATGTTCACTCAAATATTGAAAATAGTTTGTCGACAAAAAATAATCCATTAATGGCATTATATAATAAAGATCGTTGGTCTGTACAATAATTCAAGAATCGCCGGGCAGGAATACCATCAACACTTACAATGCCCGGTGCAACAATGCGCTTCAAGTGGTTATCTTAATTGGGGCAAATTGTAATTGACCTTTCCAAGAACCACCTTTCAACTCAACTGTTATTCATTGCGACCTGACCCTTGATCTGTGGATGCCCTCTAATCCGGTAAAGCAACCCTGTAAACCCAGGTTCGGTATACCCACTATTAAGAATTAGAAATTATTATCTGTACGAATATAGAATCTATTCAACGAGCGCATGAAATCCATGATGTAGGAGCGGCAGGATGGACAACCAATCTAGAATTTTGGTAGTAGATGATGAATCAATAGCTCGGGTTACAGTCGATGCTTTGCTTTCATCCGAAAATTACGATATGTATTTTGCCGAAAACGGCACAGATGGCATAAAGTTGGCCACCGAAATCCACCCTGATGTAATCATCCTGGATGTGATGATGCCTGGCATGAATGGATTTGAAGCTTGCAGACGCATTCGGGCCATACCTGGGCTTACTGAAGTGCCCATTTTGTTGGTGACAGCGCTTGACGATCGCGAATCGCGGATCACCGGTCTGAAAGCCGGTGCCGATGAATTTATTACCAAGCCATACGACATTTTTGAACTTCTGCTGCGCATTCAAAACATGACCCGCTTGAACCGTTACCGTCAATTAACCGACCAACGCCAGACATTGCAGATGCTTCACTCAGAACTTGTTATCGCTTATGATAAAACCATCGAAGGCTGGTCTCGAGCGCTTGACTTGCGCGATAAAGAAACCGAAGGACACACCCAACGGGTTAGTGAAAAAACAGTTTTACTCGCTCGCAGCGCCGGATTGGATGAAGAAGCTCAGCTTCACATCAGGCGCGGCTCCCTGCTGCATGATGTTGGCAAACTGGGCATTCCAGATTCAATTCTACTCAAACCAGAACCACTGACCCCTGTCGAGTGGATTGTTATGAAAAAACACCCCGTTTATGCCTATGATTGGCTTTTCCCCATCGAATACCTGCACCCGGCCCTCGATATTCCGTACTGCCACCACGAAAAATGGGATGGCAGCGGCTACCCGCGTGCATTAACAGGCAATGAAATCCCCATCGCAGCGCGCTTGTTCGCACTGGCCGATGTGTGGGATGCCCTCACATCCGATCGCCCTTATCGCAGCGCCATGCCCTTTGAGGAGGTAAACCAATACATTCGCGAACAATCCGGGAAACACTTTGACCCCGCTGCCGTGGAAATTTTCTTCTCAGTCTTCGACCTAAATTAACCGCTGACAAAGCCCGGTCACCTGAACAATTCCAGCGTATACAAATATTAGGGGTAATCAGCAAAATTAAACTGGTCAATTTTTACAAATTTCCATTTTAAATCACATAAAGATTAAACATCACCAGAAAAATTCAAAGTGGTCATGGAAGCGGCAGCCCATCCAACTTTTCTTGCAGCGCAGGTTTCTGATCCTGCGGAGCCAGGTCATGTGCCTTTTGAAGATAATCACGTCTGGCGGATACATCATTGAGTCTGGCAGAAAGATCAGCCAATTTCTTATACACCAGCCATTCATTTTCGCCAATTCCTAAAGTGGCCGCGCGTAGATAATTTTCACGCGCATTGCTAAACTGTTCCATTTTTTCAAATACTTGCGCAACAGCCAGCAATGCCTTAGACGGCTTGTCACCGCGAGCAGTAATCAAATCTGCCTGCGTTTGGAAAGCCTGAACTGCTTTCATGTAAAAGATCGTACTGGCAACCGCGTCAACCTGCGTACTGGCTTGATACACGGCAAGGTTACCCAGGAATTGATAAGCCTGGTCACTTTTAGGGTCCATCGCCAGAGCATCATTCACCCGCGCATACGCGCCCTGCAAATCGCCGCACGCCGCAAGAAAATCAGCCCAATCCAACCAGTAATCCACCCTGGCAGGGCTGGCTGCCAGGCCGCTTGCAAAGTATGAGTTTGCCTTATTAAAACGGAGATTCTTTTGCGCAGGATCAGAAGAAATTTCACCTCCCAGGCG
>JBBRWF010000163.1:0-8783 GCA_038249405.1 Anaerolineales bacterium | reverse complement strand
TGAATTAATGTTATGGTGTTCCCATATATCGGTGGTTTTCTGAAAAATAGCCCATTTTACCGCTATATACGGCGCTTTTGGGTAGTTGCAGGTTGTTATCTTGTGATGTCAAAATGCCAATTCTTACACTTAATCAGTATATAATCAAAAGGATTTTTGATAAAATGGCACGGCCCGGGCTCAGAATATTTTCTGGTGACAGGTTGGTGACATGCATGACACCCAAGATACAAAACTAAGAACTGGTGTGAGGATACGAGATTGCAAAAAGAGCTTCTATTTGGGCTGACCATAGTGGTGTTTGGCCTGCTGGTATTTTTCGTTGTGCGGCGAGCTTCTTTTGCGCGGAACCGGGGGGAGCGCAAGGTGGTTTATTTTGGCGGTTCAATTACGGCCGGTGCGGGCGCTTCAAGCAGCCAGACCAGTTGGGCGGCGATTATTGCGAGCTGGTTGGAGCGCAAGCACCGACGAACCAAATGGACGCATATCAACGCCGGGCTGGGTGGGAAATCATCCTGGTATGGATTGATAAGGATGCAGAAGGAACTCATCGATAAAAAGCCTGATCTGGTCTTTGTGGATTTTGCTGTAAACGATGTAGGTACATCGCGTGGAGATCTGCAGGGTGGTTTTACCCCGGCAGCCGAGGCAGTCATTAGAAGGATTAAACGCCAGGCTCCGGGAGCCAAACTGGTTATTCTGGTTTTATCCAGGCCAGAACCAGTTGGAAAAGAAGCCATCGATATGTGGGTGGGATTGGGAAAACACTATGATATCCAGGTTGAACGATTGGACCTGGAATTGATTAAAAGCATTGGGTCAAGCCAGCCTAGCGGTGAGCAATTGGCCCGGTATTTTCTGTCCGCGGTAGATGTGCACCCGAACGATCAGGGTCATCAATTGATTGCGGCCATGATCCAGCGCGACTTGAAAGATGTTGAATCTGGCCCGCAAAAACCAATTGACGAGTATGGTTATTTTATGCCCCATTCCGCCATTTATGAGGCATCGCCGGTTATTTTGCCTGGCGAAGGCTATGAAGAAATCAGCGGAGATTGGGTAAAGAAGGAAGGAAGTATTGAGAGCAGCCAGCCAGGGGCTTCTGTAACCTGGGTACAAAACCTTTGCAGCTTTGGGGTGGAAACCAATGTTGGCACGGGCGCCGGGAAATTCGAGTGGTTTTTGGATGGAAAGCAATTTCCTGTGGTGGATTTATCAGCCAACACTGATTTTCTCAAGGTTATCTGGAATTTTCCAAGGGCGCAGCATACGATTACAATTAAAGTCATTGAAGGAAAGGTTTGCCTTCATCGTTTCTATGGAATTTGAGGGGCGGGTTCAGGAGTTATGGCAAGTGTGAGAGGTAAATATGCGAATTGAAGATTTGAACTGGATGGATGTGGATGAATACTTGAAAGGCGATGACCGCCTGATGCTGGTGATTGGGGCAACCGAGCAGCACGGGTACTTGAGCCTGTTGAGCGATGTGCGTATTCCAATGGCATTGGCGGATGCGGCTTCACAGGCCAGTGGTGTATTGGTTGCACCGCCGTTGAATTTTGGCTGTTCGCCGTATTTCCTGGATTATCCGGGCACGTTCAGCCTGCGGGTTTCCACGTTAATTTCGGTTGTCGAAGACCTTGTCCGTTCGGCGAGTGGGGTGGGCTTTCGCCGCATCCTGGTGTTGAACGGTCATGGCGGCAACAGTCCGGCTCGCGCGCAACTTGCCGAACTGGCAAACAACCTGCCGTTGGTTCAATTACGCTGGTACGACTGGTGGCTGTCGCATTCTGTGGAAGAGGTGGCGATCAAACACGGGCTAAAACCAGCGCATGCAAACTGGTTGGAAGCTTTCCCGTTTACGATGGTAGGCGATCTGCCGGATGTGGACAAAATCTCCCCGGTGGTGCCAGGCATTATGAATGCCAAAACTGCCCGTGAGGTGTACGGTGATGGGTCATTTGGCGGGCCATACCAGGCCAGTGAGCAGATAATGCATGAATTGTTCGTTGCCACCTTGCAGGACATCCTGCAGTTGTTGAAATTCGAATAAGCCATTAAAATTACCCTGATGGCCGGGAAAATAGAAAATTAACTCTTGCTTTAAAAATGGCTCTTTAGTATAATCAATCGATTGATGTCTAATCGTTAAAACTTAGCCCAACTGCGAGCGCTTGAGACAAATGTCTCTTGCGCTTGCGTTTCTGTGTCTCAGACGTCAGTTTGAGCGCGATTAAGGGGCATAACGGATATTCCCAGGAGGACTCCATGGAAACCAAAGGCCTGACCGCACTACGCATCAGCCTGGCTTCGCCCGAAACGATCCGTTCTTGGTCGTATGGCGAGGTCCTCAAGCCGGAAACCATCAACTACCGCCGCTTGCGGCCGGAAAAAGATGGCCTGTTTTGCGAGGCCATCTTTGGCCCAACGCGCGACTGGCAGTGCTATTGCGGAAAGTATAAAAATCCTCGCTACAAAGGTATTATCTGCGATAAGTGCGGTGTTGAAGTTACCCGCGCTGCTGTGCGGCGTGAACGCATGGGTCATATTACACTGGCGACGCCTATTGCGCATATCTGGTATACGCGCCGCATCCCTTCATACCTGGGGCTGCTGCTGGATATCTCTCGCCGCAATCTGGACCGTGTGCTGTATTTTGCGCAGTATGTTGTCACCTATGTTGACGAAGATGCCCGTCAGAAGGCGCTCAAGCGACTTGAGGACGAGATAAACGTTTCAGAACGTGAACAAGCTACGGTAATCAACTCTAAGATCGCTGAAGTCAAGATTCAGCGCGACCATACTGTGACTGAGCTGAATCAGCGCAAGGCGGATATTGACCGTTCTTATGATGAGCAGATCGCCTCGCGCCTTGAGCCGGTTATTCAGGAAGGTCAGCGTCTCGAAACACAGTTGCAGGAACAGAATGGCTCTGCCGCTGGCAAGGCAATTGTGTTTGAAGCCACCGGTGAATCGATTGTAGGTGCTGGAGAAATGATCTCCAATAGCCACATCTCCAAAGTACAAAAAAGTGTTCGCGAGCGTTTAGAAGCTCTGGAAGCCGAACTTAAGGACCAGAAGCTGCGCGAGATTGAACACATCAAGATGGATATTGAAAAGCTCAAAGCCGAAGCGGCCGAGCAGATGGAAGCTCTTCGGAATCAGCTTGAGGACCAGACATCTGTTAATCAAAACACCAATTCCAGCGCTCGCGAGGAATTGATGGAACTGCGCCCCTTCACCTTTCTGAGCGAAACCCGTTACCGTGAACTTAAATCCCGCTGGGGCCAGGTATTTCGTGCCGATATGGGCGCCGAGGCTTTTTATGATATTTTGGGCCGCCTTGACCTGGAAAAACTCTCGGAAGAGTTGTGGCGCGAAGTACGCACCACAAAATCCAAGCAAAAGCGCAAGAAGGCCACCACCCGCCTAAAGGTTGTGGAGGCTTTCCGCCGCTCTGGCAATCGCCCCGAGTGGATGATTTTGACCATTCTGCCGGTTATTCCTCCCGATCTGCGCCCGATGGTGCAGCTGGACGGCGGCCGTTTTGCCACATCTGATTTGAATGATCTCTATCGCCGTGTGATCAACCGAAATAATCGTCTCAAGCGCTTGCTCGAACTTGGCGCGCCGGACGTGATTGTGCGCAACGAAAAGCGCATGCTTCAAGAAGCGGTCGACAGCCTGATTGACAACTCGCAGCGCGGCAAGGCTCTCAGCCGCCGTGGCCGCCGTGAACTCAAGTCTTTGAGCGATATGCTCAAAGGCAAGAAAGGCCGTTTCCGCCGCAACCTGTTGGGAAAGCGCGTGGATTATTCTGGGCGCTCCGTGATTGTGGTAGGCCCGCAACTGAAGTTGTACCAGTGCGGTTTGCCGAAGAGCATGGCGCTTGAGTTATTCCGCCCGTTTGTGATTGCCCGGCTTGTGCTTCATAACTACGCTGCCAATGTCAAGGGCGCACGCCGCTTAATTGAACGTAACCGCCCAGAAGTGTGGGAAGTGCTGGAAGAGGTCATCAAAGACCGTCCAGTGATGCTTAACCGTGCGCCAACCTTGCACCGCCTGGGTATTCAAGCCTTTGAACCACTTTTGATTGAAGGTTCTGCCATTCAGCTGCACCCACTGGTTACCACCGCTTTTAACGCGGACTTTGACGGCGATCAAATGGCTGTGCATGTTCCGCTTTCACAAAAAGCGGTTGCTGAAGCGCGCCGTTTGATGCTGGCTTCCAAAAACCTGCTTAAACCTGCTGACGGCGAGCCGATCATATCACCTTCCAAGGACATGGTGTTGGGCGTCTACTACCTGACCATGACGGATCGTCACCCGCATAAGGGTGATGGCCGGATTTTTGGTGAGATGGATGAAGTTGATCTCGCTTTCCAACTGGGGCAGGTGGAAGTTCATACGAATATCCGGCTGCGTGTACTGACCAATTATGATGAAGATGGTGTGCGTATGCCCGAAATGCAGACACGCATGCTTGACACGACTGTTGGGCGGGTGCTCTTCAACCGTATTTTGCCCGAGCAAGCACAGTTTGTAAACAAGGTGCTTGAAAAAGGCGGTGTGAAGGACCTGATCGCTGAAGTGTACGAGATTTGCGGCCAGGAAGTCACCACCAACGTAGCGGACGCTGTTAAGAATATTGGCTTTACTTATGCAATGCGTTCTGGAATTACCCTGGCTGTTTCAGATATTGCTGTTCCCGCCGCCAAGGCCGGGATCATTGCGCAAGCGCTTAAGGAAGTTGAAGTTGTGCAGCGCGATTTCCGCCGTGGTCTGCTGACAGAGCAGGAACAAAATGAGCGTATCATCCAGATCTGGCAGAGGACGACCAACGATGTTGCCAAAGCGGTCAAAGCTAATATGGATCCCAGCGGTAACCTTTCCACCATGGCGAGCTCTGGCGCAACCAAGGGCGGTTTTGGTCCAATTTCGCAGCTGGCCGGTATGCGCGGTCTTATGGCAGATCCATCCGGGCGTATTATCCCGATGCCAATCAGCTCGAACTTCCGCGAAGGCCTGACCGCTCAGGAATATTTCATTTCTACGCACGGCGCGCGTAAGGGTCTTGCTGACACTGCGCTACGTACTGCGGATGCAGGTTACCTGACCCGTCGTCTGGTGGATATTGCCCAGGACGTGATCATTAACGAAATCAACTGCGGCACCACGGAAGGTATCTGGGTTCGTAAATCAGATGACGTGGCGGGACAGGCGCTTTCCAGCCGTTTATACAGCCGTTTCGCTGCTGCCCCGATCTTCGATCCGGCAACTGGTGAAATGCTGTGCGACCGAGACGAAATGATTGACCACGATCGGGCGCGCAAAATTGCTCTTGCGGGCGTTACAGATGTAAAGGTGCGCTCGGCGATGACCTGTGAATTAACCCACGGTATCTGCGCCATGTGCTATGGCATTGATCTGGGCCGCGGCTCAACTGTAGAGATGGGTTCGGCTGTGGGTATTGTGGCAGCTCAGTCGATTGGCGAGCCTGGCACACAGTTGACTCTGCGTACCTTCCACACAGGTGGTGTTGCAGCCGGTGGTGGTGGTGATATTACAACGGGTCTCCCGCGCGTGGAAGAACTTTTTGAAGCCCGCAAGACCCCCAAGGGCGAAGCAGTGGTTTCTGAAATTGCCGGTCTGGTGCGGGTTGTACAGTCTGATAAGTATTCTGATCTGCGCATGGTGCGTATCGAACGCGCTGAAATGGTTGCTGATGGATACGATATTCCAGAAGAGTGGCAGATCGAAGTAAAAGATGAAGGCGAAGTGCGCGCGGGTGATGTGCTGGCCACGCTTGGCGAGGCAGTTATCACCTCCCAACATGCCGGTCGAATTCGTATCGAAGGCCGGCAGGTGATCGTCTCTCACGAACAGCGCGAAGATGTGGAGCATGAAATTCCTTCCACCTTGCGCCTTCTGGTGAAAGACGGCGATCATGTGACTGCCGGACAGCCGCTGACCGAAGGTTCACTGAATCCTCACCGCATCCTGCGCTTGCAGGGCCGCGATGCATGCCAGATGTACCTGATGAGCGAAGTTCAGAAAGTCTACCGTTCACAGGGTCAGAACATTCACGACAAGCACTTTGAAGTCATCATCCGCAAGATGTTGAGCAAGGTGCAAATTACCCGGCCAGGCGACACACGTTACCTGCCTGGTGATGCCGTGGACCGATTGGAGATTAAGAAGGTGAACGAGCATCTTCACGCTGAAGCCAAACAGCCCGCACGTTTTGCAGAAGTTCTGCTGGGCGTGACCAAGGCTTCTCTCTCAACCGATTCATTCCTTTCCGCGTCATCCTTCCAGCACACCATCAAGGTTCTGGCCGGAGCGGCGATTGCATCTACCACTGACCCGCTTTACGGTCTCAAGGAAAACGTCATCATTGGTAAGCTCATTCCTGCGGGAACGGGTTTCAAGCACGGGCGTTTCACCGAGCTGGAAAAGGCTCTGGGCTCAGGATCATCTCAGTGGGTCGAAATCCCCGGAGATGTGGCGATCTAAACGATTTGATAAAAGGCGGCTCTGTTTAGAGCCGCCTTTTTTATTAAAGCAATGCAAAGGATAGGAGTAGCGATGATTTTTAAACGTTTCCGCCTTGTTTTTTCAGTGGTTGCTTTAATCCTGGCTTCCCTGGCCTGTTATGTGCCGTCTGTTGGATCTGCACAGCCAACCGCTCAGACGCTGCATGTTGAAGCGCTATCCTCCACGCAAACTGCGCTGGCTGCCAATGCGACTGACACTTCCCTGCCTGCGAGTGAAACAGCTTTGCCAATTGCAAGCGCAACGGTTGCCCCCACATTCACGCCAACCCTGGAAGTGGGTATATTCCCAACAGAAACACCTACTCCAACGCTGGTTCCGATCATCGCTGAGGTGATGAAGGAATCAAATTGCCGAAGCGGGCCTGGTAATCAATATGAGTTGTTGGCTACTTTTCAGGCAGGTGTGAAACTTGAAGTAGAAGCGCAGGACCTGGGCGGAGGATTTATCTTTGTAAAGAATCCGGACAAGCCCGAAGCACCCTGTTATATTTTAGCCAATAACGTAAAGATTTCCGGGGATGTTTCAGTGCTTCCGCAGTATACGCCACTGCCATCTCCTACGGCTGCGCCCAATTTTACAGCCAGCTATAAGAAATTTGATCAGTGCAAAGGAAATGTGTTTGTCGTGTTTGTTGTCCAAAATACGGGCAGCGTTCCTTTCCGCTCAGCTTATATCAAGGTTACGAACACTCGAACGAATGAGTCCGCTGAACAAGTTGTAGACGCATTTGATTTGAAAACGGGTTGTATCATTGCCAAAAATATCGCTCCGCTTGACCCTGGTGGGACTGGCTATTTATCGAGTGCCTTATTTAAGCGTGATCCGCGAGGAAACAAACTTCGCGCAGTGATCCAGGCCTGTACGGAGAAGGCGCTCAAAGGCACCTGCAAGATCGTATCGATTGAAATTAATCCCTGATCGTTTCTTTCTGACACTTTCAAAAAAGCAAGAAAGCGGGATCGCTCTGATGAGCGGTTCCGCTTTGTTATTTATCGTTAATACAGATAGAACGGCACTTGACGCTTTGAGTCTTTCCCCTTAAGATAAGCAAGTTAGAACATCCATTCATGATAACGCGCACAGCGCTGTTTTGGTGTGTTGACGTATTTGCGCAAAAAGGAATTTTTATGGAACTCGGATTGGTACGCAAAATTGACATTGACCGTGAGATGCAGGAATCTTATCTCGATTATGCCATGTCTGTCATCGTTTCGCGCGCTTTGCCCGATGCGAGGGATGGTCTTAAACCTGTTCAGCGCCGTATTTTGTATGCCATGTATGACATGGGTATGCGCGCAGACAGCTCCTACAAGAAATCTGCGCGTATTGTGGGTGAGGTGCTTGGTAAGTATCATCCTCATGGCGATTCCGCGGTGTATGAAGCGATGGCGCGTATGGCACAGGATTTTTCACTGCGCTGTATGTTGGTGGATGGACAGGGTAACTTCGGTTCTGTGGATGGCGACCCTCCGGCTGCCATGCGTTATACCGAGGCCCGGCTGACTCTGCCGGCGCTGGATATTTTAGCGGATATTAACAAGGATACGGTTGATTTTGGTGCGAATTTTGATGATACGTTGACTGAACCATCTGTGCTGCCGGCGGCTATGCCCAACCTGCTGGTGAATGGGGCGACCGGTATCGCGGTGGGGATGGCAACCTCGATACCGCCGCATAACCTGGGCGAGGTAACCGATGCCCTGGTTTACATGCTGCAAAACTGGGAAAAGATTGATGATATCGATACTGAGCACCTGATGGAATTTATTCAGGGGCCCGATTTCCCAACGGGCGGGGTCATTATTCAGGAGGCGGGGGAAGAAGGTATTGAAGCAGCCTACGGCTCAGGCCGCGGAAAGGTCACCATTCAGGCCCGAGCGCATTATGAAGAAATGGAACGCGGCAAGAATCGCATTATTGTTACTGAATTGCCTTACCAGGTTAATAAATCTTCATTAATCGAGCGTATCGCTGAATTGGCACGTGAAGGGCATCTGGAAGGGCTTTCTGACCTGCGCGATGAATCTGACCGCCAGGGCATGCGGATTGTGATGGAGTTGTCCAAGAATATCGACCCGGAAAAGATTCTTGCAGAACTTTACCGGCGCACTCCCATGCAGTCGACCTTTAGCATTATCCTGTTGGCGCTGGTTGCTGATGAAAATGGACGCAGCGAGCCGCGAATGTTGACCCTTAAGCAGGCGCTGAAAGTCTTTATTGAACAT
>JBBRWF010000162.1:0-8826 GCA_038249405.1 Anaerolineales bacterium | reverse complement strand
GTAATTGTGGGACACTGAACGTTGGTTTGAACGCGCGCAGGCGGTTGGCGTTACCATCCACCGTCACGGATGAGAAGGCCAAGACCACGCCGGTATCCTCCAGAATCTCAGGCTTGCCCTGCAAACCAACGATCTGCCCCAGGCGCAACTCCTCGCACACGCTCAAAGGTCTTACAGGCACCATTGGAGCAGACAATATAATGGCATTGGCAAAACTGCTGGAAAATGCCTTCGCTGCCGGCGAACAACCTTTGGTTGACACCTATATTGAACAGATTGATGAACCACTCAACACACTCTTGATAGCAATTGCCAGGCTGCGAGAACCAGACAGAATCAAAAAGTAAGAAGGTAACAACTACCAGCTTACTTTTCAAACATACAACTATAATGTGCCCCCAGGCGGACTCGAATATCATCCCCCTATGGGGACCGCAGTTTAGCACTAGAATCAAAAAACGCCTTCACAGGCGTTTTTTGAGCCCCCCAGGCTCCACGTTATAGTTGTGTGTTTTGCCATTGAGATGGTGCTTTTCAAAATTCATTGGTCAAACCACATTACAAAAAATGGGGCATTCGACTTGACATGCCATCAGAAACTGATTCAGAAAATAGACAGGGCTAAAACCCAACACATCAGCATTCGCTCATTCGCACATCTTATTTTCATCATGTTCAAAGGATTTCATTCTAATAATCTCGAATGATTAGCCAGCACGCTATCAATGAATTGTCCAATGCCCTGCCGGTCGGCCAGCAGGATGGATTTTTGCCCGGCCCATTGTGCCGCCTCGGGGGTAAATCCGCCAGCCGCCCAAAAATGCCCCTGCACAGCGCCATCCTTCTCTATATCCGCACGGAACTCGTAAATAGGTTTGATCCCCAAAGGTGATGGTTGCTGCCTGCATGCAACCAATTCAAGTTGCCCGTGTGGATTCAGCAAACGCACATAACCTTCATCCGCCTCTTTGTTTTGGATGCCATATCCAATCCGGGCAAAAAGCTGCATCGCCAGGATTCTTAATGCCCCTTCAGAAAGAAGGTGCCCGCTATCAATGTTTGGGGGATTTCCTTTTGTAAGGCTTTCCTGCCAGGCGGCAAACACCTTCTGGCTGGTATGTTTACGCTGCCACTGCAAGAAGTAATGAACAGAGAAAAGCCCGACAATACTCGCAAACAGCCCCAGACTACTGGTGATGATCAAAATCGCCCGGTTTCCCCCAGTGATTTCCTCAAAAAAAACAATCGCTCCAATCCCCACGATCAGACATAAAACAGTCAGACCAATTAGAGTGTTCTCAATCAAAACTTTTGGCTTTGGTTGGGACATGCGGGCGGTTCATCCTTTCCTGGAAGTATGTGATTAGTATTGGAATTTTATCATGATAGAAGGCATGTTTCATCCGATACTCATTAGCCGATATAGTTTTTCACGCAATAAGCCATTAGGATGGGTATATATGGTAATATTTATTAGTGTGTTATTAAAATATGGAGGAACAAGATGACCGACATTTACACACCTGCCAGCCTTCTTCGCAGCGAGCTCCATGAAAAACGCACAATATTCAATATCCAATCGGTGATCGTTCAACGCTTTCTTGAAGCGCAAGCCCGTCAAATTACCGATGTGATGATTGAACACCGCCCACAGGTCAGGTTTACACTCCCCGACCGTATTAACGGGGAATTGTCGCAAATTGACCAGCCTGTCGTCTTGATCATTCCTGCCAGGTCACGAGAACAAAGTGTTGGTGGTTTCTTAAATCAAATTACCCGGCTGGATGTAAAAGAAGGACTGCGAAACAGACTAAACCAACTTGAGCAATCGCCAGATCGTCCCGTTTCGATCAGCGCCGGTCTGCTGCGCTATGCATCAGCCATCCACATGATATACAACCTGCTTCCTTCAGGGCGCTCAGTTACATATCGTCCGGATGAAGGTGAAGACATCCCCACTATCCCGATCGAAGATCTGGAACCCGAATCGGCCATAACCCAGGCCAGTGACGCAATCGCTGAAGAAGGTAAATACGATGAAGGTCGAGGCGATCTGCAGGTGCCCTTCGTGCCTGCAGCCCGCCGTTTTTATCTTCCACAATGGGTGGCATTTGACGACAACGGAAAACTCCTGGTTGGATCCGAGCAGGAAGCCGAAGCGCATGTGGCATCCATGCAGCGTTTTGTTGCCATCCTGCACGCAGCCTCCTCCATCGCTCCTTATATCATCGCTGATGAAGAGTATCAGAAAAAGCGCTATGGAATGCTCGGACAGCTGATCAACCAGGGGCGCGCGCTTGCTCGCTTTAAAACCCACGATATGATCCAAACCATCAAAGCACGAGCTAAATCTGGTTCACTGAACCGCGGTTTAAGCCTGAGCTTGCCATATTTTGATGACCAATCACTGAAGATGGAACTGACCACCTTCGAAATCATTCCAGCGGGACGCATTATGTTTATCCCGGCTTTTGTAGTTCGGGCCGTGCGCGAAGAATCCGCCAAACGTGTACAGGATACCCGTTTTAATGCATCCACACGCAAGCACTTGATGGCCGAGTTGCAAATGATCGAAAATGCCTTTTTCCATAACTGATCGTTTCGCTTAAAATCGACACCAATCTGCCGATAAGTATCATTAAGCCAGGTACAGTCTATATGCCTGACCCCATCAAATGAATTTATAACGCCGAGGTTTTCATATGCTGTTTTCAATCCTTTTGCTGGTAGTTATCATTTACTTTTCATGGCGCATCGCCCCCCGCGAACACCTTGAAGAATCGCTTGCCAAAGTGAATGTGCACGGGGCCGGCCAGATTGGTCTTCTGGCTGCTGTGGCGCTCTTTGGCGTGGATTATTTCACTTCGTATTTTTACGCAACCGGCGAGATGATGCACGCACTACACCCTTATGGGTTGGATAATTACGCCTACGCCTCCGTAGCGCTCATTGGAGTTGCCAACCTGGTCTTTGGTGGGCTTTATATGTATTCCTTGGGCGTTTTTAATGAAGGCGGCGGTTCTTTTACCGCGGCAATGCGCTACCTTGGACCATCTCTCAGCCTGATCGTAGCAGTGATATTGCTGCAGGACTATATTTTTACGATTGTCGTTTCCACGCTTTCCGGGGTGGATCAACTGCTTTCTCTCAACCAGTCTGGGGGCATCCCCTGGTATTGGCATTTTCTGATCGGTGCGGCGTTGGTTTCTGTTACCTGGTTTATCACCATTCGCGGCCGGGGCGAATCAGCGCAGATCGTCTTTACGGGTCTCAGTATATTTGTTTTTATGACCGTGGTCATGGTGATTGGCTTGCTGGTTGCAAAAGCCACCAATGTTCCTGCGCTGCCCCTGGATGCCCACCTCGAAGTGAAATCCATCTGGGAAGCGCTTTTCCATATGCTGGCGGCCTCCATGAAGGGACTTGTGGCTCTCACTGGTTTGGAAGCCATGTCCAACGGTATCCAGTTCGTGATTGATAAAGATCCTGGTTTTGTAACGTGGGGACGCAAACGATTGCCTAAACTTGAAAAATTATGGCACTTTTATAGTGGCAAATCGGGGGTAGGTCGCACTGTCCAGACTTCGTTCCTATTTTATGGCGCATTTACAACAATAATGCTCACTTATTTCGCCATCCAATTTAACGCATATAACGATGTGCAGGGCAGAAGTTTGGTCGGTAACCTGGCCTTTATTGGCTTCAGGGCTTTGTCTGAAAGCGGGGGCATGGTTCTTTTCTGGGCTTACCAGATACTGGCGGTCGGGCTGCTGACGGCCGCATCCATGACCGCCTTCCAGGATCTGCAGGCCATTACCTGGCGGAATGTGGCGATTGGAGAAATCCCGGAAATCGTTGTGTACCGCAATTCAAAAGGCACTTTTACTCGACCGGTAACCGCAGCAGCAATTGTTGCCATCCTGATCCAATTTTTAGTGCGCGGTAATACCAGCGCTGCGATTCCTTATTATGGTGTAGGTGTTTTCATGCCGATTGCGGTCATGGGGCTTGCCATTCGCCAGCATGTCAAGCACCACCTCACAGGCCGGCAGCGGCTGTGGGGATTGATTGGCACCACCTTCGCTGCAACGCTGGCAACCTTTATTTTTATTGGACAAATTGTCACCAAATGGAACGAAGGCGGCTGGGTGGTCTTGATCGTGTTCTCTGTTTTGATCATTTTTGCAAACCTGATCCTGATCTCCCCCGCTGGCTATCGCAATCCCGAAGACATTCACCGCATCATTCGAGAAAAATCCCGCATCGAGGGTTCGATGGGGAATATTGTCGAATGGCAATCCCTCAGGATGCAAGAATATCGTTTTGCCTTAATGAACTCAGTGGTGAAGTTTTTTGGGTTGTTTGGCATATTTAAACCCCTGCGATTTGAAAAGATGAATCTGCCGCCCCAGGCAGGCGATTTTGAGGATGCTCTTGACCACGGAGAACAAAGTACTTTTCTCGAACAATACCTGGATCACCAGCCAAATAAAGAAAACCAGCCGGGTGGGTCATCGGAAAACCCCCAGGAAAAAAATGAATAAGGTTGATTGTCTTTGCCTGTGCCGCTGGTTGAAATGTACAGACTTGTACAAAGTCTTGCAAAATTCACTTTCTTCCATGGTCATCGGATTTGCCGTCATCATCGGCTTCCTGGTCATCGCCCTGCTAAATGGCACCATCCGCCCCACCAGCGCGTTGACCGCCTGCTGCCGCTCTTCCCCACAAGCACCTCCCAGGGACTGTAGGGCGCCTGTGTTCGACAGGCAAAGTAATTCGCAGATAAGATAGCGGTAGAATCAAAAAGTAAGAAGGCGATTACCTTCTTACTTTTCAAACACACAACAATAATGTGCCCCCAAGCCTCCACATTATATAGGTTTTGACGATGAGAGGGCGCTAACTTAAGAACACATGCTGAGTGTAATTCCTTTCGTAAATAAGGTGGGTCTGAAATTAGAGTCTCATATCAATAGCAATGCCTGGTTTTAAGCTAATGTTTCTACTTCCGTTTCAACACTCCACTGGCCGTAAAATCCGGCGTCTTATGTTCTCGCATTAACGTGCCATCTGATTGCAGTGTCAATGTGCCACCGCTAAGTGCCGGGCATTCCCCCTTCAAGGTCTTTGAAAATTTATACTCAAAGACATCACCATTGACCTTTCCCAAAGTCATTTCCCAATTACAACTTACGGTTGTGTTATTCAGGTCGCCGCAAATGGCTCCCACGGCACACCCAGCTGGGATTGTAACAATGATGTCTTCTTTGCGACCTGCATCGTCCGTGAAACTCATGGTGCCAGACCATGTGCCTGCAAAGCGGTCGGCAGGATTAACAGGAGCTGACGGCGCACAAGCGTTGACCAGTAGACTGATCAGCAAAACAAACAGAACGAATAAGCGTTTGGGTTTCATAGATCTCCTCTTTCTCTAAAGTTGGGTTCGAAGTCTTACCATTTTGCGTGAATGAAATACTTTGAATGCCAGTTAGACTATAAGGGCTTTCAAATAGAACCGGGTATCGGTGAGCGATACAACCAGCGATACATTTTTATCGGAAGCAAATCATTGGTCGAAGGTTCCTTCAGAGAATGGCTTATACGTCAACGCAATGGCAGGTGCTAACCTGGGAACAACTGGCGCATGAGATTGGTTGTGCCGCTATTACCCAGCGGAAAAACCAATCAGAAAAACGCCACCCCTCGCAGCAGATCTTCGAGCGGCTGGCTGAAATCTTTGAAATCCCCCAAACCGAACGAATAAGTTTTTTTCAAATATGCACGTGGCGATTAGACAATAGCACCCGAGAGGCTCAAGAATTAGTTGATGCCTCTTGCAGAATAGTGTCTATTCAATTACGACAACCCGCTCTCACATACCCGTTTCAATCGCATACGCCACAGCCTGATCCAGGCTCATTGCCCGGCCATTGGTTTGCAATGCTTCAAACTCTGCAATGCCAAGTTGGCTGCGCGCGGCTTCAAGAAGTGGGACTATTTCAATGCGGTCAATTGAAGACATCGTCCAGGGGATGGCATCGTGAATAGCCTGGCCCGCCCCAGCCAGCACTGCGGCGCGCTGAAACTGATTAAAGCCCGCCGCCGCCGCCGCCGCCAGACCAAACATACTCTCACCAATACCAACCTGAAAGCCGAACCTTAGGTTTATGTTTAACTGTTCAACAAAATGAGCCCCGGCAAGGGAGTAATTGCCCAAATGCAAGTTGATACAACCTGAATAGAAATACGGGAATGTATCCTGGGCCAGATTGAATTCCCTTCCGATACGAAAAACTTCATCCAGGAAAATTTCGGCCTGGTCGTAATCGCCTTGAAGACGGCAGATCACACCCAGGCCTATCAGGTTTGACTGCTCTGCAGAATGGAAGCGCAGCATGCGAACGAAGGACAGCGCCAGCTCTGAATACTTGCGCGCCTGATCGTAATCACCCTGGCTGTAATGTAATATGCTCATTTCCTGGTAAACACGTCCCAGGCCAAAGGTGTCGCCAAGCTCCGTAAAGACAGTCAGGCAATCTCTAAAATATATTTCCGCGCGCAAGTAATCTTTATGATTGCAGGCCAAAGCTCCCAGGCGCAGCCTTGATAAAGCCTGCTCCCAACGGTCGCCGCACACCTGGTAAATTTCCGCAGCCTGCTCATAACAGATCTTTACACGTTCAATGAAACCATTGCTCCAGAGTGTAATCAGCCCAAGATTGGAGTAAGCGCCAGCCAGCTCTCTATCACCGGCGCTTCTCAACGATTGACAAAGGCGCTGACTTTCTTCGGCCATGCTGAACCCGGCAGAAAAGTCGGACTGAAGCCCGGCGAGGAATGCCATGCCATTGAGCGCGCTCGCATATTCAGCGGGTAACGCGCAAGCTCGGGCAGCGCGCGGACCCTGTCAAACCAGCTTCGCGCCTCGCTGAAATAGCTGCGCACTGACCACAGCCTGCCAATCCCGCTAAAGAAAGCGATAATGTGCAGCGCGGGTTCGCTAGCCTGGCTGGAAATGCACCAATCCAGGGCCGCCCGGTAGTTATTTTGCTCACTTTCCAGGCGATCAAGCCATTCCACCTGGCGGGCTCCATGGATTTCCTGTTCCGCCTGCTGCGTCAGGTTCAGGAAATACGCCAGGTGCCAGTTGCGCGCTTCAGCTTCATTGCCTGTCTCTCGCAAACGATCGAGCGCAAATTGTTGAATGGTTACCAGCATACCCAGGCGCGGTTCGCCGCGCGAGTCTGGCAAGCGCTGCAAAAAACTTTTATCCAACAATGATGTCAGAAGCCCGGATACGGAAATGTCTGTGAAGTTTTGCGAGAAAATTGTTTCTGCGGCCGAGAGCGTGAACCCACCCGAAAACACAGCAAGATAAACAAATAATCTCCGTTCATCCGAGTGGAGATACTGGTAGCTCCAGCTGATGGCATTGGTTAAGGACTTCTGACGCTCCGGCACACTCCGCGTTCCATTGGCAGACAAATCGGAAGCATCATTCAAGCGCGCCAGCAATGCCTCCGCTGACATCAAACGCATACGCGCGGCGACAAGTTCAATTGCCAACGGCAGCCCGTCCAGTTGGGCGCAGATCGAAGCCACGCTGCGGATGTTCTGCGCATTAAGCACAAAATCTGGCCGCACGGCCTGGGCGCGTTCAGCAAACAGCGCCAGCGCCGGAAACATCCCGATAGTTTCGGCTGTCATAGCTGAGCTTTCATCGGGCAAATCCAGCGCGGGAACAGCATAAAGCCATTCACCGGGAATGCACAGCGATTCCCGGCTGGTGGAAATGATCTTCAGGTTGGGACAAGCCGAAAGGATTTCGGATGCGAATGCTGCAGCCTCCTGAACAAGGTGCTCGCAGTTATCCAGGACAATCAACATATGTTTATCCCGAATACCGTCGATCAGTTGTCGGCCTCCAGGCAGGTTCTGCTTTTCAACAAAGCCGAGCGCCTGGAGCACAGTGGTTGCGATCAGCGATGCATCATCCAGCGCAGCCAGCGCAACGAAAAAGACCCCATCCTCAAACTCGTTAAGCGAGGCGCGCGCCGACTCAAGGCTTAACCGCGTTTTACCGATACCCGGCGGACCGGTCAGGGTCACCAGGCGGATTTTCTCATCCAACAAATATTTACGCACAAGCCCAATTTCCTGGTCGCGTCCCACCAGGGAAGTCAGGCTCACAGGCAAATTGGAGCGCGGGGCTGCGCTTGAAGCATGCCAGGGAGAGGCTGCACGCTCTACATTAGGAGCGCCTTGCCAATCGCCGCGCGCATACCGTAGAAAAGCTGTTCGTTCGTTGTGGGGAAGATTGAAAATCTCAGCCAGCCGCTCGACAATCTGGGCAGAAGGCCGGCGTTCTTCAGCTTCAATTTTGCGCAGCGTGATCGTAGAGCAGCCTATTTGACCGGCCAACTGCTCCTGCGTAAGTCCTGCCCCTTTCCTTTGACGTTTAAGCCACTCTCCGAAAGAAATCTCAGTCATAAGGCGTCTCTTGTATGTATAAATGTATCGCTGCTTGTATCGTTGAGCGTTACCAGGCCAATTCAGTAATCCTGTATATTAACTGTGTCGAGCGGAGTATACCACTTAGCAAAAGCCAACTCTCCGAAACCTTTTCGCAATTTCAACAAAGGAAAAAATCATGAACAACAAACTCTTTATAGTTATGCTGGCCCTGTTCGCAGTGTTCTCCATCACCGTCGGTGCATCTACAGTTGCCAAAGCCTCCGCGCCGCTGGTCCAAATTTCAGAAGAAGCGGGCTTAATATCGGTTTATAGCGGCCTGGCTGCACAACCTGTCAATCATGAAGTGGGGTC
>JBBRWF010000161.1:0-8880 GCA_038249405.1 Anaerolineales bacterium | reverse complement strand
ATCCCAGAAGCGGAAATACAGGTAAATCACCAACGCCCAAGCGATGAAGTGGGAAACATTGACCAACAGGTAATCCTTGATTATTGCGCGTTTGGTCAAGCGCGCAGAAAGCATAGAAACGAACACCGTGAGAGACATACCGCCAATGACTGCGGACATGATGAATAGTACGGCAATATCTGGGCGATACCAGTAAGGGTGTGCTTTAAGAACGCCGTACACTGCGCCCAGGGACGATTGGTGCAGCATGGAAAGGCACATGCCTGCAATAGCCAGGTAGGGGGCAAAGTGATGGACGTGTGAGAGCCGCGATGCAAGCACCGGGTAGCGCGTGCGCAACCATTCAAAAGAAGCAACAATTGGCATGACTTCCAGCAAAAGCACGGTCAGGTATAAACAAACACACATGGTCACTTCCCAGAGCAAGGAGTGTTTGTTCCAGTAGACCATTGCATGCCAGAATCGGTCGGGGCGGCCAATATCGAGCATGAGCGCAAACATGGCCATGGTATAACCGCAAAGACCTACAAAAGTGGCGGTACGCGCTACTGGTTCGTAATTTTTTAGACCAACCAGGTAAACACCGGCGCACAGAAAAAATGCGCCGCCCGCCATGGCAATGGAGGAAAGATCAATGGTAATCCAGAGACCCCAGGGGACAAGATCTGTCAGGTTGGTTACTACCAGGCCCTTCCAAAAAACATACAGACCGGCTGCCAACCCGGTAAAGAGGAATATGCTCAAAAATGTGAGCCATCTGCCCCAAGCAGAGCCAAAAAAGGATTTGATCATGGCAAATATATTCATCTTATGCCTCCGATTTAGCAGGTAAATAATAGACGCGCGGCCCGGTGCCCAGGTCTTCGCGAAGACGGAAATGTGAGTTTTCATGTAAAATCTTGCTAATCTGGGAGGTTGGGTCATTCACATCCCCAAATACGCGCGCTTTTGTGGGGCAGACAACGATACAAGCCGGTGTGGCATCTGGATCAACGCCGGGGGTCAGGCCCAAGGCAAGGCCCCGGTCAATACGCTGATAGCAAAAAGCACATTTTTCGGGAACGCCGCGCGGGCGGTGCTCCACTTCAGCTTCACCCCATTCAGGAATAGCCGGGTTTGGGCCATCGAAAGATTCCCAGTTAAAGTTACGCGCGTAATATGGACAGGCGACCTCACAATACCGGCATCCAATGCATTTGTCATAGTCCATCATAACAATGCCATCTGGGCGGTAAACGCTGGCGCCTACCATGCAAACTTCCACGCAGGGCGCCTTGGCGCACTGCATACATGGTCGAGGCAGGAACACCTTCTGACCATTGACATCTTTATCTTCAAGCACCGGGTTCCATGTGTTCTTCGGAGAAACATCATTGTGAGCACGGCAAGCCATTACACAATAGCCGCAACCCGTACATTTGCTCTGGTCAATAAGCATGGCCCATTGGCGTCCACCAGTGGGAGCGCCGCCAGATGCAGAGGCTGTCTCATTCTTTACTACCTGTAAACCTACAACCGCGGCCGCAGCGACTCCGGCAGACTTTAGCAGATCGCGGCGCGAGAACTTTTTCTCAGTCATTTTTGTCTCCTTTGGTGATAGAGCTACGATAAACGCGTTCGAACCAGGGAGCCAGCACCATGCCGCCAATGATGCCAAGGATACCGGCCATTGTTGCAAAACCCACCGGGCTGACAGGTGTTGGTTCATTTGTAATGTGAGGAACAGCAGTTACCACCGGGGTTGGCTGAGGGGTTGGTGTGCCTCCAATTTGTTCTTGCTTGATGGCCGCCGCCACTGCAAGCTGCCCCGGGGAATGCATTTGATTTGCATGACACTTGTTGCAGGTTTCCAGTTTGGCCTTGAAATTGTGATCTGGAGCACGATGCGCACTGACAAAATCAAGATTGGTGGTATCAGGGGTGCCTACGTTATAACCGAGGTGGCAGTTCACACAGGTAACGCCCGCCGCAGCATGCTTGGATGTTGGGAAATTTTTCATTGCGTCTTTGTGACAGTTTGCGCACAATACAGATGCATCATCGACAACCTTAACACCGTCAATCAGCTTCATACCGCCGGTGTGCGCGTCATGGCAAACTGAACAGGTCATGCTGCGCTTATAGTGGGCGCTCATTTGCCAATCTTCGGTGGCAAAGCGTGTATCGCTATGGCATTTTCCGCACAAATCAGGCGTCTTGTCGATGGGCATGCTATCGGATGGGTGATTGGCAGGGATGGGGTTGTGGCATGATTCGCAAGTAACACCCGGGGATTTGAATTGACGGGTTGCGGGGTCGTAACCAGTGGCATGACACACCAAACATGCGCCAGGCTGACCCTGTTCACTCCATATTTTGGTGAAAATTGGGTCAACCATCGCCTGTCCATGAGTGCCCATTTGCCAGGTATCATAAATTTCCTTGTGGCAAGTAGCGCAATTCTCATAGGTCACATTGGGGCTGGTTGTTTCTGTACCAACCGGTGCCACCATGGGGGTAGGCGGCTGCTTGGTTTGGGCCTGGGCAATCACCAGAGTGCTTGAGGCAAAAATTATTGCCATGCCAACTGCACTCAAAAATCTGATCATGCGAGCTTTCATAATTGGTTCTCCTCTTTGCAGCTTATGATGACAAAGGAATTTGGTTTGAAGGAAAAAGATATTGCTCCAGCGCGCCAATTCCTGCAACAATGTACTTGATATGCTCTTATTTACGCGGCTTTGAGAAAAGCCGGGTAAACCAATCCAATACTGGAGAGAGTGCCAAACCACAATAGCGCCCAGCCCAAGCAGCCCTACTCCCATAAAGGTGAAATCCATGGTGGTAAATGGGGTTATGTTACTGAAATTTCCAGGTGCAGGAGTAAGAGCAGGCTGTTGGGTAGGTGTGGGCACAACCTTCGTAGGGGTTATGGTAGGCGTTACCATTGGTGTCGGTTTGGGGTCGTGCATTTGCTGCGCATGGCAAGCGTTGCAAGTTTCGACAGCTGGCTTAAAGCTATGGTCGGGGGCTTTATGGAATTGATCTGCGCTCTTTTTTGGACCCAAATGGCATTGAATGCAGCTTACCCCGGCCTGAGCATGGGTGGAATGTTCGGCACGTTTGGTCACATCTTCATGACATTTTTCGCAGTAGGCTGAAATGTTTTCGTCTGGCGCACGTTTGGGTAAGTGAGGATCGTGGCAATTGGAGCACAGCATATTTTGCTGGTAGTGCACACTGGTTTTCCAATCGGTCCAGCCAAAGCGACTGTCATTATGGCACTGGGCGCACAGGGAATTACTTCTGTTCACCGGCATATCATGATTGGGGTGATCTTCTTGAATGGGGTTGTGACAGGCTTCGCAAGTAATGGTATCTGCAGCCCATGATCCAGATTTTTCATCATAGCCAGTTGTGTGGCAAACCAGACATTCCTTTGGTTTGCCAGCCTGGTCCCAGGCTACATTGAAGACTGGATTTGTGGTACCCAGCCCATGAATTTCGCCCGCAAAGGAACGTGGGTGACAGGCAAGGCAGGTTTCGGTGGTTGTGGTTTGTCCAATTCCCGAGGCGCTTGCATTGCCCGGCACAACAAGCAAAAATACCCCGGTCAGCAAAATGGCTGTAAGAAGTGCAATAACGGAGATAGGTAATCGTCTCATAAGGTTGCTTTCTGCTTAGTGGGCAGTGATTGTCGCGGGAACAGGACCAGCAGCGGTCAAAAACACTTCACAGGTTAAACAATCGGGATCAAAGTCGCCATTCTCCAGGCGAAAAACCTGCCAGCACGGCTCATCTGTTTTTACAGCCGGGCAGGCTGCCATTTTTTCAGGTGTACAGTGTTTAACATCCCAGCAAGCCGGTGTATCGTTAAGAACCTTTAGCTCTTTTTCTTGTTGGATTGATTCTCGCTTCCAGTGCGCATCCAGGCGGCCAAGCAAGATTGCCAGTCCGAGCAGCACTACCAGGGGGATGGCGATGCGGACCAGAACACCGGCGAGAACGATCATATACTCATTCATAGGAACCCTCTTTATAAAGTTATCGCTTGCGAGCTATGCTGAAGACCAGACCACCTACCAGACCAAACACAGCTGCCATGCCAATAAAACCAATCATGTTGGCCGGCGCAGGGGTCTCGGTGGTGTTCAGTTTAGGGGTGATATTTTCAACTCTGGGCGCAGGAGTGGCAGTGGGATCTTCGACAACAGCAGTGGACGTTTCAGCGGGTAGGGGTGTTTCAACAACCGCACTATGCATTTCCTTCGCATGGCATTCACTGCATGTTTCCAATTTGGGCTGGAAACTGTGATCTGGAACCTGGTGAAAAGCATCAGGACCAGATTTGGCCCCCAGGTGACACTTGATGCAAGTTACACCCGCGGTTGTATGCGCCGAATGTTGTGCATTGGTGGCAACATCTTTGTGGCAGTTCTGGCATAAAGAAGAGGCATCTTTATCTGAAAGATCAGATAACTTGAAAGCGGTCGAGTGAGAGTCATGGCAGGTGGTGCAAACAATATCATTTTGGAAGTGCACGCTGACTTTCCATTCATCCCAGCCAAAACGAGACTCTGTATGGCAAGTACGGCACAGATCGGTGGATTTGTTGACCGGTATGTCTTGCTCGGGATGGTTTGCGGGGATTGGGCTGTGGCAAGCTTCACAAGCTACGCCGTCTTCGCGCCAGGTGCCAGTAACGGGGTTAAAACCGGTGACATGACACTGTGTGCAGGCGTTGCCCTTCATGCCTCCGGCCGCAGCTGCAGGATCCAGTGTGGCAAGTGGATTTACAGCCGTTGTAACTGACATGTCGCCATTCGGAATTCCCTTATGGCACACCACGCAGTTGGAGGCTTCTTGCATGACATGTTCGGTGCGCGATTTGCTATGCGCTCCGGATTGCCAGGCGGCATAATATTCCGCGTGGCAGGATTTGCAACTCTCGGAAGAATTGGTGGCGACGACAGGCGGGGTTGCTGTCTGGGCATTGACAGCGAATAATGAACCTGCGGCCAGGAGCACAGCCACTACAAAAGCGAAGGCAAAACGTTTCAGGCGGGTTGTCATGAGTTCACTTCCTGGCATGATTTACTGATTGTTCAAAAGAATAGGAGAAGCGCGGAATACTTTGCAATGCAAGCATTCTTCGTGCAAATAGCCGTTGCTCATACGAAAGACCTGCCAGCAAGGCTCATGAGAATGAATTGATAATTTATTGGAGATGCCTTCAATAGCACATTCTTTGAGATCCAGGGAATGTTCTGAAGTGTCATTTTCAGCCAGTTCCTGCTGCTGAACGGCTTCAGCCTGCCAACGAGCATCGAGGTGACGCAATAAAGAAACCAACGCAACCATCAACAAGAGAGGCACAGCAATTCGGATCAAAAACCCGGCAATAACGACTAAAAATATAGTCATGAGATTTCTCCTTCCTAAACCTGGCACGCTGCCATAAAACATTTATGGAGGGTGACATATTGGGTTATTCTTAGTTTAGTCCGCAATGGCAGGCGGGTAAATTCGGGCAGCACCCAATCTTTCCTGGCTGATTAAGGGTAACTCCCCCATATCACCTATAAGGACGGTATGGGGTGCGTGGGGTGTTTGCCCCACAAACAGCATTTACATCTAATAGAACATGCTTAGCGGGGAAAGCGAACCCAGGAATCAAAAAACCGCCACAAGATGCATGGCGGCAGAAAAGCGGTGTGGAAGTGCGGGAGATTAACTTCGGTTATCGGTCAGAACATCAAAACTGGCTAGGATTCAGGCCTGAATAATTCCTTTTCGTATGGCATAACGCACCAGTTCAGAGCGAGAATGCAAATTTAACTTGCGCATGATATTCTCGCGGTGACGCTCAACCGTTTTGGAACTGATCACCAGGACAGCGGCAATTTCCTCGTTTGATGAACCATTTGCAAGTTGCTGTAAGACTTCCTTGTCTCGATTGGTCAGTTCGTTTTCGGGAGATGTGGCAACCGGGTGGGTCTGACCGAGGTAATCTTTGACCAACAGTTTGGCCAGAGAGGGGTAAAGATAGACTTCTCCACGCGCTGCGGTGCGGATGGCAGTTAACAATTCTTGAGGGGCGGCGCGCTTGGGAACATAACCGCTGGCCCCAGCCTCCAGCATCTTGAAAAAGTACTCCTGGTCTTCATGAATGGTGAGCGCAACAACACAAATGTTAGGAAACGCTTTTTTTATCGCGCGGGTAGCCTCGATGCCCGAAAGATCCGGCAAACCAATATCCATCAACACTACCGCCGGATGCAAACGGCTGGCTGCTTCTATGGCCTCCTGCGCCGAAGCAGCTTCGCCCAAAATCTCGATATCGGGTTCGCTTTCGAACAACATGCGCAAACCCATGCGCACGACAGCATGATCGTCCACCAGTAAAAGGCGAATTTTCATTTGGCTTCTTTCTTTACCATAACGTATGGCACTTTTACCTCCACCTGAGTTCCCCGCCCCGGAATAGATGAAAGCGAAAAGCCATTTCGCTACGGGCAAGCAAGTAACTGCCAAAAGCGCTGAGCGATAAGAATGAAAAAGCCAGAAGCGAGAGCCGTGCGGCCGAAAATGCCGGCGTATTGATTGAAACATTGAAATGTAAAGAAATCAGTTCGAATAATTCGAGCCATTCATACAAAGAATGGAGCAAACCAAAGGCAGCCAGAGGCCGGAGTCCGCGGCGCAAGCGTGTATCTGAAGAGCGCCCCCTTCGATCATAACCAACAGGCCCATACTAAAAAAGGCCAGCCCATAAAAAAAGTAGATCAAAACATAGGGTAATTCAGTCATGATCGTTTCTTTTTGGCTGGCCTTTGGAATATCGGCATTGGTCTAGGCTTCGTCCCGCCTGATGCGTGCACCACAAACCCGGCAGAAACGATCACCCGCCTGGGCTCGTTTGCCGCATTGCGAACAATGCGCCTGGTTTTCACCTGTTTCACTTTCCTTTTCGTTACGAACAACATGCCGTTTGCGCGACCTGGCAGCGGCCTCCTGATTGGCGCTGCGAGAGGCCCAATACATCCAGCCGGCGATCAGCAGCAAAACAAGCCCCAGCCCACCTAAAATCCATGGCAGGAAAGTAGTCCAGGAGGTTTGCCCGGCAACATTTTGATCGAGTGGTGTACTGGGCTGCACTTTGAGAAAGGCAGTGCTGGGGGAGTCGGTTTCACGCTGGTATTTAATAGTAAAGTCTAACTTCTGATCTTGCTTGACACCCACCTGCTTGAATTCGCTGGTTGATAGGCCTTCTTCGTCCAGACCAATGCTGGCTAGGGCAGGCTCTACACTTAGATTTGAAGATTGTAGTGGCTGGCGCAACTCAAAACGGAATTTATCAACGCTGTAATCACCCAACCACTGATAAACATACTGGCGCTTGTTGCCCGTTTTTAACAGGGTCGAATCATAATACTCCAACCGGATCGTCAGAGCGGTTGCCTTGATGGACAAGCGCGCATAATCACTGCCGGGCGCCAATTTATATTCCACGTTTTGATCTGAAACCGTATCTTGTGAAGCACCCACAGCCACCACATACATCTTGGCAACGCTGGCTGGCAGGCGCAGAACAATATCTGCAGGCAGGGTTGTTTTGGGTGCAAGTGTAATCATCTCGATGACAAGAACAGTGGGGGTGTCATATTCTGGTCGAACACTCACGTCTACAGTGTCGAATCCAAGAGTAGATTGGGCTTTTGCTGACAAGGGAACCATCAATAAGCCTAATAATATTAAGATTGAAAACCATTTACGCATCTAGTACCTCCAAAATGGGAATATCCGTCAAGATATTACCATAAAACCATTTTGATTTCCTACGCTAAATAGAATAAAAGCCCAGGTCATACATCAAACCGTATTGATCGAACCAACCAACTGCCACATTGTCCAGTTTACCGGAGCTGCAACCCCGCGCGATTGCCCGGAACGCACAACTGCGCCGCAAATGGCATCGATTTCGGTAGGAGCACCACGTTTTATATCTTGAAACATGGATGAACGATTGGCAGCGGTACGGGAGGCCACAGCTTCGGTGGCAGCCACCGGATCGCCGAAAGGCAGGTTGATGCCCAGTGCAGAAGCCACCTGGGCTGTCTCGCGAGCCAGGGCGGCCATCACGAGACGCGCAGCCGGACGTTCGAGCAAGGCGCCGTTTGGCACGCGCAAGAGGGCTGTAAGCGGGTTAATGGCGGCATTGATGACCAGTTTGCCCCATAGTAATGCATTTGCATCTGCAACAAGTTCCACCCGAAACCCAGCCTGGCTTAAAAGCGCGCCTACTTTCTGAGAGCTGGCATGCGCTTCCAGTGAGGTGAGTCCTTGGCCACCCATGCGCGCCAGCCCCGGGCCGAGCAGGGTGGCGCCGGTGGTAGTTACGCCCTGCAGTACACGGGCTGCGCCCAGGTGCGCGGATAAGATTTCACGATTACCCAGGCCGTTCTGCAAAGTTACAGCAAGCCCATGGCGGGGCAGGCAATGTTCAAGCTGGTCAGCAGCGCGGTCTGTCTGCCAGGCTTTTACCAGCACCAGAGCCAGATCGGGAGTTCCACATTGCGAGGGATCGTTCGTGGCGCGGACCGGTAATTGCAGGCTGCTGCCATCTGCCTGAACAAGGCGCACGCCTTCGCGGTTGATGGTATCAATGGCATTTTTCCAGGTGCCGAGCATGGTGATGTTGGCGCCGACCAACGCTAGACGGCTTGCAAACAGGGTGCCAAGCGCACCTGTACCGACAATTAGTATGTTCTTCATATGGTCACCTGGCTTTTTATTGCCAAACGGTATCGTCTCAAAAAAAGAGGGGAAAGGTGACTGTCACCTTAAATACCAGCGCGTACCCAATGGTTTGCAACCGATCAAGCAAGGGGGTGACCTGCT
>JBBRWF010000160.1:0-8888 GCA_038249405.1 Anaerolineales bacterium | reverse complement strand
CCAACAAGGCACAAACCGATTAAGAATAAAATCCCTGCCCCGACATACATTAGTGTGCGTCCCATGCAAAACCTCCAGGCTAAAAATCTGACCTATTCAGTGTAGCACTTTGCTCCACCGTGCACAAATGACTTTCGTCTCTTTTTTTACGCTATTCTGAATAAAAAGTTGCCTGAAACCTAAAATTTGAGATTACGAAACGAAGAAGCAGTACGATGGTGATAAAATTCACAAGCCACAGTGTCACCTAACCCGCCCGAGAGTGTTCTAAAGAAAGTACAATAAGCCCAGGCGTACTGGTCACAACAATATACACTGACATTTTTTTTACAAAAGAAAAGCGATTAATGGAGCAAGCATGACCATCCAGAATCAATACTCACGTTGGAAAGCAACAACTTACAAAAAATCAATTGACAGGTTTCCTGAGCGCAAGTCAAAATTTGAAACAAGTTCGGAAATTGAGATGCCTGCCTGCCTGGCACTGGACAAGGAAGCGGATTCATACGAAGAAATGCTTGGTTTCCCCGGTGAATACCCGTTCACGCGGGGTGTGCAACCAACCATGTACCGAGGACGGTTCTGGACCATGCGCCAATATGCGGGTTTCTCTACCGCTGAAGAATCAAATCGTCGCTACCGCTACCTGTTGGGCGCTGGACAAACCGGTCTTTCTGTCGCTTTTGACCTGCCCACCCAGATCGGATATGATGCTGATGATCCCATGGCACTTGGTGAAGTAGGAAAAGTTGGTGTAGCGATTTCCTCGGTGGAAGACATGTCCACGCTATTTGACCAGATCCCACTGGGCAAGGTTTCCACATCCATGACCATCAACGCGCCAGCAGGTGTTCTGCTGGCCATGTACATTGCGGTGGCAAAGCGCCAGGGCGCGGAAATGAAGGATTTACACGGCACCATCCAGAACGATATTTTGAAAGAATATATTGCCCGGGGAACCTATATTTTTCCACCTCAGCCATCCATGAGGCTGATCACGGATATTTTTGGTTTCTGCACTGAAAATATACCCAACTGGAACACCATTTCCATTTCTGGTTATCATATTCGTGAAGCAGGTTCCACAGCTGTACAGGAAGTGGCTTTTACACTGGCCAATGCAATCGCCTATGTGGAAGCGGCCCTGAAAGCAGGGCTGCCAGTTGACGAGTTTGCCCCACAGCTCTCGTTCTTTTTTAACGCGCATAACAATGTGCTGGAAGAAATTGCTAAGTTCCGCGCTGCGCGGCGAATGTGGGCAAAGATCATGCGTAACCGCTTCGGCGCACAAAAAACATCCAGTTTACAACTGCGTTTTCACACCCAGACCGCCGGGTCCACCCTGACCGCACAACAGCCAGAAAATAATGTGGCACGCGTAACCCTGCAGGCGCTTTCAGCCATTCTGGGCGGGACGCAATCCTTGCACACCAATTCGATGGATGAGGCTTTATGGCTTCCCACAGAAAAGTCCGTACGCGTAGCATTACGCACTCAGCAGATCATCGCCTATGAGTCAGGTGTCGCGGATTCAATTGACCCACTGGCAGGTTCTTATTTGATCGAACATCTCACAAACGAGATCGAAACACGCGCCACAGAATACATCCAGCGTATCGATGAGATGGGCGGAGCGCTCAATGCAATTGAACGCGGCTTTATGCAGAATGAAATTCAAAATGCAGCCTACGCCGCTCAAAAGGCAATTGAGAAAAACGAACAGATTGTGGTAGGGGTTAACCAATTCCAAAGCGAGGAAAAAATCACCCTGGAGCGACAAAAAATCGATCCGGCGATTGAGGCTGCCGCCCATCAGCGGCTGGCTACATTGCGAGCCGGTCGCGACAATCAGAAGATCAGCGAACTGCGCCAGCGGCTCGACAGCGCCGCTAAAGGCAGTGAAAACCTGATGCCGCTGTTTATTGAATGCGTGGAAAATAAGATGACCCTGGGTGAAGTTTGCAATACATTACGCGCGGTATTGGGTGAGTATGTGGCCGTTGGTTTTTAATATTATTTCCCTTCCGAAATATATTGTTTTGTTAAGACAAAAGCGAGTCTTCCAAAAGGAAGACTCGCTTTTATTCTTGAGAGAACGAACGGGACGTTTAAGCGTCCCTCAGCCAACAAATGACATTTTATATCATTTGTAACACCGTGCAATTAAGTATAGATCAATTCTGTATCCAGCCCGCGCTCTTTTAGCTCAATCAAACGTTCGAGGCTCAGGTCAGCCCCAAAGCGTTTACGCATTTCACGGATAAAACGCGGTGTGACATGGTGAATGCTCATTTCAATCAATTGATCTGCCGGGATCACGGTAAACCCCAGCTCTTGCAATTCACGCACAAAACGTGCGCTCACATTATGCGACTTTAATTCTGCGAGTTCATCGGCATCTACAGCCACCAGTCCGGCCGCTTTCATCTCACCCACGTAACGTGCCGTAACGCCCTGATGGCAGAGTTCTATGATCTCGTCCGCCTCCAGATCTTTCAGACCAAATTCTTGCAAAGCTGCCAGAAATTCAGGTGTGACATTATTCTGGCTTAATTCCACCAACTCATCCACTTCCAGATCATCCAGGCCCAGTTCGCGCAGTTCAGCGATATAGCGCGGGGAAATATCGTTTTGACTCAATTCCACCATTTCATTTGCATCCAGATCGGTCAATCCCAATTCACGCAGCTCGCTGATATACCTGGGAGAGATATCGTTGTTTGTCAATTCCACCAACTCGTCCACATCCAGATCGGTCAATCCCAATTCCCGTAATTCTGCCACCAGGCGTGGAGAAACATCGTTTGCGCCCAACTCAATCAGTTCATCCACATCCAGGGTCTTCAACCCCAACGCTGCCAGTTCGGCGATGTATTTGGATGAAATACCATTGTTACTTAGCTCGATCAATTCATCCACATCCAGGTCTTTGAGGCCAGCGGCACGCAAGTCCATAATAAATTTAGGAGAGATGTTGTTATTGCTGAGTTCCACCAATTCATCGGTATCCAAATCTTTCAATCCCGCAATGCGAAGTTCAGAAACAAATTTCACCGAGACTTCGTTCCTGCTTAATTCAAGCAATTCTTCCGAATCCAGATCGTTGATGCCAAGCTCGCGCAACTCACGCACATACATTGGCGTAATGTTGTTTATACGCATTTCAATCCAGGCGCCGAGACCATCCGGCTCAACACCAAGCGCCAGCATCTCGCGGATATATTCCGGGGTGATGTGTTGGGTTTCCAATTCCTGAACGTCACTTAACGTAAGATGGTCAATGCCTGCCTCACGCAGTGCGCTGGCAATCTCGCCAAAAAAGATTTGTTCCTGCCGGTTGGCACGCCCTGAAAAAGTTTGCTGCGGTGTGGGCGGGTTTTTATCCGCCTGCTGACCTTCTTCTTCGCCTGTTTCGGCAGCATAGACACTCTGCTCAAGCGCTTTAAAGAGCTGTTCACCATCGCCAGCGGTAATCTTGCCTTCCGAGATCATATCGAGAATCATCATGCGTTCTTTTTTCAAATCCATGTTAAGCTCCTTTCCAATAAATAGGCAACGAATGTTATTCTTTTCCCAACGAGGTCAACAAGCGAGTGGCATTAGCTACATCTATTTCGCCGCGGCTCAGTTGGCCCAGTATCTCCTGACGACGGGTGGAATGATCTTGCCCAGGTTGTTCAAAACCCATTTCGGCAATCACTTCATCCAACCGGCGGCGAATGGCCCAATAGGATTCGCCGGTCTCGCGCTCAAGCTCCTTGACGTTCCCCCGGTTACGCACAAAAACTTCTAGAAAGTGTAGACTGACCTGCGAAAGCCTGAAAAATGGTGATAATTCAAAGCGCCCCACCACGCTCGTCCCGCAAGAAGTACAGGTCAATTGAGTGACCGCCAGAAGGGCAGAACAACTTGGACATGTCTGTGGAATACTGGTCATATTGTGGTCTCCATACCTGCTATGATAGCACAACATTAAATGTTTGTCAAATATTTTTGCAATATACATAATATTTTGGTATTTTTGCTATTATTTTGATTGTCGAGCAGCCGACAAAGGCTTTTGTCTCAGAAAACGCGTTATTAAGAATGAGTCATACTTGCCTTCGCCACATTTAATAGTGTATTATTTCACTATCTTTTTAGATTAAAGGAAAAACTCATGGAAAGAATTGACTCTCTCGTCCAAACATTTTTAGCTCAAAAGAAAATTGCAGTGGTTGGCGTTTCTGATAAACGCGAAACCGGATGCAACCTGGCTTATACAAAATTCAAAGAAGCCGGATACCAGGTTTTCGCAGTAAATCCACGCATCAATACATTCAACGGTGATGTTTGCTACCCGGATCTAAACTCGATCCCGCAAAGGCCGGATGCTGTATTTATGCTGACTCGCCCGGCTGTAACCGAACAGATCGTTCAGCAGTGTGTCGATCTGGGCATCAAGCACGTTTGGATGCATTGCATGATGGGCACAAAACCTGGTCTGGCTGCCAACATGAGCAGTGTCTCATCCGAAGCGGTGAGAGTCTGCCGCGAAAACAACATCAGTGTCATCCCAGGCACCTGTCCAAACCAATTCCTGAAGCCGGATTTTGCACACGGCATGATGAGAGGATTATTTGGCATGCTGGGATTCTTACCGGCAGAGTAAGACCTTACGCCTACCCAAAAAGCCAGCCCATGTGGGGGTTGGCTTTTTGGGTAGGGAGATTTTACACAGACGCGCCCCTGTAGTATGATACGCCTTTGTTTAATCAACACAACAGACAGGAAATATTATGCCAGCCAACATAGAAATCAAGGCTTATGCCCACAAATTTGATGAAATCCAGTCGCGTGCCGCGGCGCTGAGCGATACAACTTGCGAGATCATCGAGCAGGAAGATATATTTTTTATCACCGCGCAGGGGCGGTTGAAGCTGCGCGTGCTGGCAGCCAGGCGCGCCCAACTTATCTATTATGCACGCTCC
Organism: Anaerolineales bacterium; assembly: GCA_038249405.1. GTDB lineage: Bacteria > Chloroflexota > Anaerolineae > Anaerolineales > Villigracilaceae > UBA5195. The sequence goes on along the minus strand of JBBRWF010000160.1, from coordinate 3,918 downwards.
AACAAGAGCGGCCCAAAGCGTTCTGAATACCATATCTTTGAAACGGACGATGCGGAAAATCTTAAGACCGTGCTCAGCCTGGCATACGGCATACGCGGAGTGGTGCGAAAGACGCGCTACCTGTATCTGGCCGGGCAAACCCGTATTCACCTGGATGACGTGAGTGGTCTGGGAAAATTTATGGAACTGGAAGTTGTAATGCAGCCCGGTCAAACTGACCATGAAGGGCAGGCAATTGCTGAGGACCTTATGCAAAAATTGGGCATCCCTGCCGCCGATTTACTGGAAGGCGCTTACATGGATTTAATCGAAGGTAAAATGTAGATATGAACTTTACTGTTCGCTCCGCCCAATTTATTGATTGCCCAGCCCTGGCAAAATTACTGCGCGAAATCGGCTGGTTCAAGGCCATTAACGGCAAAACACACGCCGAGGCCATCACCCATGTGGAAAGCCACCTGGCAGAATGCCTGGCCGATGAAAGTCACTCCGTTTATGTCAGTGTCGATGAAGACGCCCAGGTGGTGGGCTATGTCAGCGTGCACTGGCTGGCCTATCTGTTTATGGCGGGGCCAGAGGGATTTATTTCAGAATTATTTGTGAGTCCGTCTGCCCGCGGGCAGGGAGTTGGAACTGCCTTGTTGGAAACAGTAAAAGAACAAGCCGAAGAGCGCAGCTGTTATCGCCTATCGCTGCTTAATGGAAAAGACCGTGAATCGTATGACCGTAAATTTTATGAAAAACAAGGCTGGGAGGAACGCCCGGGAATGAGCAATTTTGTTTATCTTTTACCGAATGAGTAACAAAACGAACCTAATCGGCTGACATAGCCATATTTGCCGAAATTTTTTGGGCCAAACAAAACGAAGATCTGGAAATCGCGAGGAATCCATGCCGAAAATAAAACGAATTAACCATGTAGCCATTGTTGTTGAAGATATCGATGCATCGCTCGCCTTCTGGCGCGATGCACTTGGAATTGAGTTACACGAACTGCGTGATGTGCCAGCTGAAAAATCCAAAGTGGCTTTTCTGCCTGTAGCGGGCAGCGAGATTGAACTCGTCCAGCCAACCAGCGATGATTCTGGAACTGGAAAATACCTGGCCAAACGCGGCCAGGGCATGCACCATGTTTGCCTGGAAGTGGACGATATAGAGGGGATGCTGGCACAATTAACCGCCAAAGGCGTGCGTTTGATCAATGAACAGCCGCGCACGGCTGCCGATGGGAAACGCTACGCTTTTATCCATCCAGAAAGCGCAAGCGGTGTACTGGTTGAGCTTTACCAGCTCTAAATCAAATATGCCAACCATTGACCTTTCTGCCTGCGGTCTGCAAGCAGGGTTGCCCATTCTGGTGGCTGTTTCTGGCGGGGCAGATTCGTTGGCTCTCTTACATACCCTGATTCAGACTGGCTACCCACTGATTGTGGCATCTTTTAATCACGGACTGCGCCCAACGGCAGCAAATGATGTTTCTTATGTACATGAGGTTGCCGAAAAATCAGGGATTCCGTTTGTTGGCGGGTCTGGCAATGTGGCTGAGCACGCGATTAAAGAAGGCTTATCCATTGAAGAAGCAGCCCGAGAACTGCGATACCGCTTCTTGTTTCATGCGGCCCGTGAAGCAAAAGCCCAGGCTGTCGCCACAGGGCACACATCTGATGACCAGGCAGAAACAGTTCTCATGCACTTTGTGCGCGGCGCTGGCCTCTCCGGGCTGAAAGGCATGCCCGCCCGTGTGATTCTGCCATCTTTTGACCCGCAAATCCCGCTTGTGCGCCCGCTGTTGAAGTGGAAACGCGCTGATACTGAAGCCTGCTGCCGCAAACACGAACTACAGCCCTGTAACGATGCAAGCAACGCCGATTTACATTATTTTCGCAACCGGCTACGCCATGAACTCTTACCCATCCTTGAACAATATAATCCCCATATCAAACAAGCCCTGAGCAAAACAGCCCTGGCCTTACAGGGCGATTACGATCTATTGAGCGAGTTAATTCAGAACGCCTGGGATCATTCTATTGAGATGACAGGTCAGGATTTTTTGGCATTTGAGCTTGTCAAATTACAAGAAATGCACCCGGCCCTGCGCAGGAATCTTTTCCGTAAAGCAGCTTTCCAACTTTGCCCGGGCGAGCGCGATATCGATTTTGATGTGCTCAGCAAAGCTGCTGCACTTAAGACATCCGAACTGACTGGCGGTTTGTGTACCTATCAGGAAGCCAACCTTTTTTACCTGATGCATAAACAAGCAATACTCCCCAGCGAACACTGGCCACAGGCGCCTGACAACAACCTGATTCCAGTCGTTCCCGGTCAGATTAAGTTGGAATCCGGTTGGTTCTTTACCTGTGAAGAAAAAACTGGTGAAAATCTGTATGATGAGGCTCTGTCCAATACTGACCGATTGACCGCCTGGCTGGCAGCTGACCAGGTGGAAGAAAGTGTTCACATCCGAACAGGTCACTCAGGTGATAGATTCGAACCACTGGGCATGCCCAGGCAAACCATAAAACTGACGGATTTATTTGTCAACCTGAAAATCCCCAAAAGGCTCAGGCAGCATTGGCCTCTAGTCTGCCTGGGAGATGAAATTGTGTGGGTGGTGGGGTTGCGTTTATCTGAACGAATGAAGATTGATAAAAAAACAAGGCGGGCGATAAAGATCACTGTACAAAATAGCAAAGGGCAGGTTTGAAACCTGCCCTTTGGGTTATGCATTGTTTTCTGCTAACTGCTTAAGTTTCAAGTTTAATTCACGCCATTGGATTTTTGATACTCCAAGGTTTTGGCGGATCCTATCGCTTTCAGTGCCCAAACGGTGCTCAGAAAGCGCATACGTCCAGCGGCACATGTCAAAAGATAGGTGCTTTGTCAAACCAGCGTCCTCACCGATATCTTCTAGTAAATATTCCAACCTGCGCGGCGACCAGGCAAAAGCCATCAAAGCCGAACCCTTTTCACGTTATACGAATACAGGTTGATCAAGCCAGAACCCGGCAATCAATCCTCTCCTCAAGGTTGTCGGAAAAATTTACATATTTCTACGCCAATCCGACCGCAGCCTGCCAAACAAATTTTAACTTGTTGATATTATTTAATTTGTTTCACGCCACAAGATCTGGCACAACAAATGCTTAACCTTGTTTGAGGCAGGGGTAGGGCTGATCGATACGGTTTCAACCGTTACATTTTGGTTTCCTGCCCTTCGATTCAAGCCACAACATTTTTTATTTAAGCGGAGGTAACACCATGAAAAAATCACTCGTCCTAACTGCTCTGGCCATTTCGGTGAGCTTTTTCTCCGGAATTGCCAATTCCGCGGTCATTTCCATTGTCGGAGACCGTAGTGAACTTGACACAATCGAAACAGGGTTCAACGCTTTCGGCGATACGGTTACTCGCTATAACACCGGCTGGAGTGCGCTGACCAGCGCGCAGCTGAATGCGATTTTTTCCTCTGACGTGGTTTGGGAGGGCGACATCTTTAACCCGATTTCGAGTGATGTTCAAACCCGCATGATCAACTTTGTAAGTGGTAACGGGGGGTTGTTTCTGACGGCCGAACGGCCTTGCTGTGATACGCACAACGATGATATCCAAATTGTGGGACGCACCCTGACAGGCGATACCGGGCTTCTGATCGGAAATCTTGGTATTGATCTGTTTGGTCACCAGTTTTCCAATAGCCCCACGACCATTCTGACCAGCCCCAATGACATTCGTGGCCAGGCGGCCCAGCATAACGGTCCTGGCAGGGTTGAGCCTACTGGTGGCGTGCTAAGCGATGCCTGCTTCATCGGCTCGGACTCCCCGCAAATCTGTACGGCCGCAGCGTGGGGACCGGACGTTTTGGTTGGCAACATGGGACGACTTGTTATTTATGGCGACGTCAACAGCCAACCTTCCCTG
>JBBRWF010000159.1:0-8960 GCA_038249405.1 Anaerolineales bacterium | reverse complement strand
GCAGCGCCCCATTAATGGGGCTAAAACAGATGCTCCAATTGTAGTAAAGCCCCATTATTATTATTCCCGCAATGCAGCGGAGTGGGATGGGGCGTTTCTATGCAGCCGGGCGGATTTATCCGCCGGGGGTGAGTAAATACTCTAAATTAATGGCTGATCTGGGCGAAGTGAACATGGCTGACCCGGCAACGCTGGTGGATTTTGCAACGTGGGGGATTAAAATCTTCCCGGCGGATCGTTATGTGCTTATTCTATTAGACCACGGTATGGGCTGGCCCGGCGGGTGGACGGATGGCGATATGGAAAATTCGCTGGCTGCCACAGGGCGGGCACCATTAATCAAATTGGTGGGGAACGCGCTGTACAGCGATCAACTGGATACGGCGCTGGGGCAGGTCGTTGACCAGAGCGGGATCGGCAAGTTCGAGATGATCGGGATGGACGCATGCCTGATGGGACAGTTGGAAGTCTTCAGCATGCTGGCCCCGCATGCGCGGTATGCGGTCACGTCACAGGAGACGGAACCAGCGCTGGGCTGGGCGTATACGGCCTTTTTGCAAACCCTGACAGAGAACCCGGGGATGAGCGCAGAGGATCTTTCCAAGGAAGTGGTGCGCAGCTATATCGATGGCGACCGGCGGATCGTGGATGATCTGGCGCGGAATGATTTCCTGCGCGAGATGGGGTCGCGGAGCGCCAGCGCGGCGCAGGTCGCCAAAGAAATTGGGAAAGATGTAACGCTTTCAGCGGTGGACCTGTCCAAAATTCCAGATTTGATGAACAGCGTCAACGACCTGGCGTACGGGCTACAGTCTGAGGACCAGCCGGCGATCGCTGAAGCGCGCAATTACGCGCTTTCATTTGCGAATATTTTTGGCGATAAAACACCCCCGGCGTATATTGACCTGGGAAGTTTTGTGCAAATTCTCAAACAGCAGAGCGGCAACCAGCAGGTGCAAGACCTGGCGGACGGCGTGCTGGAGAGCATCAAACAGGCGGTGCTGGCAGAGAAACACGGGATCGGTAAGAAGGGCGCGACCGGCGTGGCGATCTATTTTCCGGACTCCAGCCTGTACAAGTCGCCATACAGCGGATCGCAATCTTATACAGCGATTACCAAGCGGTTTGCCAAAGATTCCGTCTGGGGTGATTTCCTGGCTTTTCACTACAATGACCGCAGCTTTGAAGCCGCCACACGCTCGGCTGTGATCCCGGATGAAGGCACGACGACGCGCGCGCCAGGGGTGGGCACATTCAAGATATCGAAAATCACAGCTGTAGGTTCGCAGGCGGCGCCCGGCAAGCCGGTGACGCTGAAGGCGGAGATCAGCGGCGGCAATATCGGGTATGTTTACCTGTTCATTGGGTACTACGACAAGGCATCCAATTCGATCTTTGTGGCAGACACGGACTATCTGGATAGCCCGGAGACCCAGCAGGTGGATGGGGTCTTTTATCCGAAGTGGAGCGACAAGGGCAATTTCACGATGAAGTACCAGTGGGATCCGACGATTTTTTCCATTTCGGATGGGCAAAAGACGGTCACGGCTTTGTTTGCCCCACAGCAGTACGGGGCAACGGCTGAAGAGGCCATGTATGCGGTGGATGGAATTTATACCTTTAGAGAAAGCGGCGAGCAAGTGAATGCCAGGTTGAACTTCCGAAACGGGGAGCTGGTGAGCGTGTTTGGGATTACCGGGCAGGGAGATACCGGCGCGCCGCGGCAGATCTCGGCGCAGGTAGGCGATACGTTCACCCTGGTGGATAAGTGGATGGATCTGGATGCAGACGGCAACGTGAAAGAGACCACAAGATTGCAGGGTGAGACTCTGACTTTTGGCGATCAGCCTTTCCAATGGCTGGAGCAGTATGCGGCGGCGGGTGATTATATTGTGGGGTTTGTGGTGACGGATCTGGATGGAAATTCCCAGGAAGCGTATACGAAGGTAGCGGTTAAGTAATTGTTGTTGTGTGAGGCGGAGCGATGCTTCGCCTCACACAAATCAGCCACCGGCCAATTTGACTTTGTAGCCGAGCTTGCGCAGGGCTTCGGCGATTTTTTCGCGCTGTTCACCCTGAATTTCGATAACGCCGTCTTTGACGGTGCCGCCTGTGCCGCAGGCCTGTTTGAGGTTTTTACACAGGGAGGTCAGGTCGGCTTCGGAGAGGATAAGTCCGCGCAGCAGGATGACGCCTTTGCCGCCGCGTCCTTTTGACTCGCGGTGGAGCATGGCGGTTTGCTGCTGAGGCGGCAGGGATGTGACGGCAGCGGCGGGCTTCTGGCTTTTGCTGCGCAGATCGCCCTGTTCGGAAGACCAGACGGTACGGGAAGAGTTATTGGTGGGCATAGGTTTTTTATGTGGGTGAAGGAATTGGGCGGAACGGCGCTTTTACTCCGTCTTCAAGTTATTTTTCTTTCAAGGTGGGGTTCAAGACACGTTCAAGGGCGTAGCCGAGCATGGCGAAGGCCAGACCGGTGAGAAGCAACAGGGCGAGGGGTTCGAGCACCCAGTAGCTGGAGCCAAAGCTACCGCCAAAGCGCAGGGCTTCGTAAATGACGCGGCCCCAGGTAGGATATTCGGATTTGACGTTGAGGATGCTGAGCGTAGCTTCGAGGAAAACGTAGCTGGAGATGAGAGTGACAAGTTGAGGGACGAGAATGGGCATGATGCGGGGGATCATATAGCGGAAGATGATGCGGGTATGGCTGGCACCATAGGCGCGGGCAGCTTCAATATAGGGGGCTTTGCGGATCTGCAGAAAGGCGGCACGGAAAGAGCGGGTGGGACTGGAAAAGACATTGAGCAGGATGATGATGCCGAGCAGGGTCCAGATGCTGACATCAAAATAGGAATAGATCATAACGCTAATGGCGATGACCGGGAGGATCATGTTGGCTTCGATCAGCTGCTGAATGAGGATATCCAGCCAGCCGCCGAACCAGACGGTCGCAGCCGCCAGGATCAAGGCGAGCAGGGTGGTGAGAAAAGCGCCAAGCAAACCGTAGATGAGCGCGAAGGGCATGCCCCAGAGCAACGGCACCAGCAAGTCACGGCGTATGTAGTCCGTGCCCGCCAGTCCGTAAACCTGCCCAACGATGATCAGTTCGGCATCGAGACTGGATGACTGGTCGAAGGTGACTGCATCCAGGCGCAACTGGTATGAGCCGGGCAGGGCTTTCGGGGCAACAGATGCCGGGTCGGCAAACAAGAGCAGCACCCGGGAGGTGGGATAGTTGCCGTAACCCTGGAACCAGCCAGTGAAAAGCGGGTTATCGAGCAACAGACGGCGGGTGGGCAGATCCTGGGCCGCACTGTAGCGGCTGCCCCCGAGAGCGGTTTGCCCGCCCAGGTTGATTTTACGCCCATCGGGGGTGGTCCAGGTAAGCGAGGCAAAGGGGGCTTTGGCAGTGTATTGCGGGTCAAAGTAGATGTATACATCCTGCGGAAACTCATTGTAAGGAAAGTCGATGGTGTAGGTGAGCGTAAAAAACCTGCCGTTGGCGGTGGGGGTGTTGGTCTTTGTGACCTGCGGGCTGACTGTTCTCAAGCTGGAAAAGCGCAAGGTGGGGGGCAACTGTGAACGGCTAAACCAGTTGGACCAGGCGGGTTGAGCCAGGCGCGGCATGGCGACACGCCCACCCAATGCGCTGGCAGACCAGGCATCACCAAGCTGGTTGTAGGGGAAGGCAACCAGTGCCACGGTGGAGCCGATCACCAGCAGTAGAATGATGATCAGGCCGACCAATGCGGAGGGGTAGCGCAAAATCTCTTTGAGGACAGGCTGCACGGCGCGGCGAAGATCCTGTGCGGTATCACGCAATCCTTGCAGAGGATGGGCGGGGATGGCGCCGGCGGTTGGGACATGCCAACCGGTTTTTACGGGCAAGGGCGGCTGGTAACGGGGCCAGGAAATTAACCTGAGACGCATCTGGAAGGGAGTGCGAACATGGACTGCTTGCAGGGTCTGCCCGCCGCCCAGGCGGACGCGAGGATCAACCAGTCCGTAGATGATTTCCAGCAAAAAGACGGTGAGACCGAGCAGATAAGCAAACAATACAACGATGCCAAGGGTAATGGAGGGGATGCCGGGGAAAAAACTCTCGCCCCAGTAATTGGGCAAGGTCAGGATGTAGAGCCGCCCGATACCGGGCCAGTTGACAATCTTCTCGAGGGCGATGGTCATTTGCCAGAAACTGACCAGCGTAAGCGCAAAGCTGGTAAGAATATAGGGCAGGCTGGGGTGAAGGACGTAGCGAGTTTCGAGCCAACGGGTGGGCAGACCTTTGGCAAGGCCAAGGGTGACATAGTCTTCGGTGGAGAAGAGCAGGAAATAGGTGCGGCAGGCGTTGACGAATTGAAAAATGAGGCTGAGCAGGATTGCCAAGACAGGCAGAACAGCATGCCGGGCAAGCGCCAAAAAGCGCCCCCAGAGGGTTTCAGCGGGTATGGAGTTGAGCATACCACCGGGCGGCAGGAGCTTCAGGTTGACGGCAAAGATCAGAATGAGCAGAATAACGATGACCCAACTGGGGATGGATGAAACTGGTGCGAGCAAGGTCACGAAGCGGTCGAGGCGGCTGGCCTGGCTGCGGTACAGGTAAAGGGCGAAGGGGAGACCGAGCACAAAGAGCAAGAAAAAGGACAGGCCCACCAGCAGGAGGGTGTGAGGCAAGTCTGTGAGCAGGATATCGCTAACAAGCTGGCCGGGGTAGGCTGAACCTGGCGCGCTGATGACTTTGACCGGTTCGCGCCAGTCGATGCGCAGGGCTTTGAAGGTCCAGAACAGGTTGCGCGGCAAGGGGTCGAGGTGCAGCCCGGCGATATCTTCAGCATCCCATTTCATTACGTCCATTTTGCGCCGTTCGGTGGGGAAGGCGCTGACGTAGACCCAGTTCCAGCCAGGGACGCGGTCATTCAGTTTAACAAGGACTTCCTGCCGGACGGTTTCATCAATGCGCCCGCGCTGGTTGGCCAGCAGGACTGTGCCGTAAACGCCCAGAAAGATGGTGATGGCAATGAGCAGGGTTTTGGTGAGCACATATTTGATGACTCGGAGGACAGTATTGGGGCCGGGCATATGTTGAGTTTACTGCAAAACGGGATGAAAATCATGATCAGGCCAGGGCAGCTAGAGGAGGAAGGGTTCTGGCTTTTGCAAAAGGGGGCGGGTGAGGTGGTAAATAAAAAAGGGTGAGCCCTGGCGAAAGGGCCCACACTTTATGGCTAAGGTGGAATGAGAAGATCAGGCAGGTTACGCAGCGTTGGGGTCGGCCTGGTGCAGGCCAAGCAGAATGCCAGCGTTATCTTTGAAATAGGCCTGGTAGCCCACGCCGGGGATGGCCTCTTTGGGCAGGGCGATTTCGCCACCGTGAGTGAGCACCGCGGCAATGGCGGCATCAATGTCATCGACTTCGATGGTGTTGATGGTGCCTGTGAAGGCGAATTCGGAGCTGGACTGCATGAGACCGCCATTGATGCCGGGGGTCTCACGGTCACCGGTGGTGACCAGCCAATAGTCGACAGGGCCAGCCCATTTTTCGATGTGCCAGCCGAATACGTCACGGTAGAAGGCGGCGGTCTTTTCGAGGTCGGGGGCGGCGAGTTCAAAATGGGTGAAACGGTTCATCAGGTTACCTCCAGGGTTAATTGGACAAATAAGATAGGGTTATTGTATACTAGAACTTATGTTCTGTGAAGAGGTGTTTTGGCTACTGTAGCGTGAGGATGAAATTGAATGGAGCCGGGGGGCAAATTCGGGATACAATCGGTTTTTGGGGTTGGCGCGGGTGCGCGGCCTGATTACACTTCTCTGTGGAGCGAACAAAATCCATGACATCGAGCATTGAGCGGCGCAAGGCTGTTATTTTTCTCTTTATCGCGGCGGCACTGTGGAGCACGGGCGGTATTTTGGTGCGGGTGCTGGACTGGCAGCCGGTAGCCATTCTGGCGGGGCGCAGCATTTTTTCGGCGATCCTATTCGCGGTGTATCTGCGGCGTTTTCCGCGCAAGTTTACGCGCTGGCAACTGATGGCGGCGGGCGGGTATATTTCAATGCAGTTTTGTTTCGTTTCGGCGGTCAAGCTGACAACAGTGGCAAATGCGATTTTTTTGCAGTACACCGCGCCGCTGTACATTATTTTTCTGGGTTACTGGCTGTTGCACGAAAAACCAACACGGATGGACTGGGTCTCGATGGTGATCATTTTCGCGGGGCTACTATTGTTCTTCCGCGATGATTTGAGTCTGGACGGGTACGCGGGGAACATCCTGGCAGTGTTGAGCGGGGTGACGATGGCGTTCATGATGGTGGGGATGCGCGCGCAGAAGAACGGAAACCCGGCAGAGAGCATCCTGCTGGCTAACGTGGTAACGGCGGTGGTGGGGTTCCCCTTTGTGTGGCAGCAGTCCTGGACGCCGATCAACTGGGCGATCCTGGCATATTTGGGTTTCATCCAGATAGGACTGTCGTTTTTGCTGTACTCGATTGCGATCAAGCACATCCCGGCATTGGAATCGGTACTGATCGGCACGCTGGAGCCGATTTTGAGTCCGCTATGGGTTTTCCTGTTGATCGGGGAGAAGCCCGGCCCGCTGGCGCTGGTGGGGGCGGGGGTGGTGCTGGTGGGGGTGGTGACGAATGCGGTGGCAAGCGCTTCGTCGGAAAAATAATAGGGGCAGGGGTTTTATGGGTTTGAATATGTGTAAATCACCCAGCTGCCCAGGGTGGTTTTTGATTGGTAGATTGTTTTGACCTGGTCCATCAGGGCGCCGATGTCATTGTCGCGGTAGGCAAAGCGGAAATCGGAGAGGCGTTCGGTGTCGGCCATTATGATGAGGCGGGGGCGATTGGTCAAAATATCGTTCAAAAACTGGCTAGTGTTGGGTTTGTCTTTTAGTTTGAAAAGCGGTACCTGGTAAACATAGCGCGAAGGGCTGGTGCGGCGGGCCAGGAAGTTGTAGGTAGACTCGGCGCCCCACATGAGAACTGCATCCTGCGGGGATGAGTTTTGAGTGATATAGGTAACCAATCCCTGACCGTCAGAAGGCTGAATATAACCCTGAACTATTTCCGTATAATCGGCAAACATAACGGAGCCGAGGGAAAAAACCATCAGCAAGGTCAACAGGGCGCCTACGTAGCGAGGGACATCCTTGAGCAGGGAGTCAAAGATCAACCAGATTGTAAACCCGGAACAGAGCGCGAAAACCGGCAGCAAGGTCAAGAAATAGGGGATACGCGGACGCCCACCGATGCTGACCATGCCGATCTCAACAGGCAGCGCAAGGAGGCAGAGCCACAAGAGAGGCCGGGCTTGAGGGTGGAGACGCTCTTTCTTGAATCCGAGCAGGGCCAGGGCTGAGCCCCAGCCCAAAAAGGCAATCTGGGCCAGGCCGATGTTTTCCAACTGGTTCAGGCCCTGGGCGAGGGCATTGAGCCGGTCGGCGGTATTGCGTTCTTCGGAATATAAAAAATTATAAACAAAAGCAATATCCCAAAATGCGGGCAGGGCAGCCTTGAAAGCGAAATAGCCAACGATGAGGGCGGTACCTGTGAGACCTCCAATGAGAATGGAAAGGGAATCTGCAAACAGTTGGCGAAACTGGCGGTGCCACAGGCGGCTGACAAGCAGGTAGAGTCCGATGGCGACGGCAATGCCGACTGCGTTCTGACGGGTGAAAAACAACAGGGCTGTAAGCGCGCCGATGGCAATACCATTCCATCCGTATTTTGGCCTGCTTTCGGCACGCTGGAAAAACCACAACAAGGCAAACTGAAAAGGTAAAGCGTACTCATTGGTTAAGTTACCGCCAGCCAGCAGATAAAAAGCTGTCAAAGGCCACAGGAAGGAACAAAAGATGGCGGGGAAGATGCCGTAAAGGCGCTTGAGGAGGCTATAAGCAAGCGCAGCGGAGACCCAGAGCGAAACGATTTCCACCAACCATACGCCCCAGGTGGAATCTGGATTGAGGGCCAGGCCCAGTGCGTTGAGATAATAAATAACGGGCGGTTTGTGATCCCAGACCTGCAGGTATGGAACTGCACCATGCAAGATGCGCCAGCCGGTATAAAGAAAAACTCCCGAATCGCGGCCTGGGAAGGTGTACCAAGCCGGACAGTAGGGGAGCAGGACGGCTAAAACAATTGCCAGAAGCAGAAGAAGTTGGGCAGCGTTAAAAAGAATACTTTTTAGGTCTGGTTTCATTCAAGATCATTCGTTGAAATTTTTAAAATCAGTATGTGTGGCAGCGAAACTCAATTACGCAGCACAGGGCGGGAGATGAGAATCCTTGAATGAATTATACCGAACAATGCTGAGCAACTTCAAAAGCGGCGTGGTTGGTTTTTTTATTCTGGTTACTTTGTTTTTTGCCATTCCACGGATTGACCGGGATGGGCTTCGCGGACGTGCCGATCTGTGTCAGTGCTTACAACGTATCTGCCGCAGGTTTTGCATTTTAGCAACGCAACGGGGGTAGATTTTTTTGCGGGTTCAACAGGCTTGCTTCTGGACGGGCTGGTTACGCGGCCCACAGCCGGTTTTCTGAGCTTTGGCGCGGGTTCGCGTTTTGCAGCCGGCCCATTCTGCAGGTATTGTTCAATAAATTCAAGCAGGATCATGCCTTCGGGGCGGGTTATTAAGAAGTTGACAGCCTGTTGAAAGGCGGAAAAGAAGGAAAACAATTCAAGACCGGGGATTTTTTTGATGATGGTCGTATCGATGACCGGAAAGCGCTTAATGAAATGGGCCTTTGCCCAGTGCTCTGGAGCCGGGGCGGTGCGGCCCGCCGGAAGGTCAAACTTGCCGGGGTGGAGATCTTTTTCTTGCGGTTGGTAGGGGCATGCATCAATTGTCATGACGGCGCAAATCCCGCGCGGGGTGCCTGCGCGCCAGATAAAAACCGTATCGCGTGGCAGGATGCGGTCATGGTAACGCGTTACGGCCCAAATAATCTCAG
>JBBRWF010000158.1:0-9012 GCA_038249405.1 Anaerolineales bacterium | reverse complement strand
CAAAACGGCGTCCACATCCACCGGTACGGTATCCTTGGTCAGGGTCTTTTCAGCTGCAAAGGGTGTAACCATTACGCGGTGATCAACCCAGGATGGAATATTGTCAACCAGGGGAATGATCCAGAAAGCGCCTGGCCCGTGCAAACCACTGAACTTTCCGAGCCGTAGCACGATTGCTTTTTCCCACTGCGAAGCAACTTTGATAGAGAACAAACAGAAGGTTCCAATCAGCACCAACCCAATTACATAAGTGCCAATCCAACCATCCGACACTTTGCCGTCCATAAGAATGGCGCCCAGTAGAGCGGCGAGCAGGAACACGCCAAACAGAGTCACTGAGATTGGGTGAATATGCTGGTCGTTGCGGCTGGGGTTTAACAGGTTTTGTGTTTCAGAAAATTTGAGAGACATGGCTTTTTCCTCTTTTATTCAAAATCGGACGATATGGTTGGAAGCACATGGACTTGCTTGTGCAAGTGTTCCAGGGCCTGCTCCTGGGTAAAGCCCAGTTGCCGGGCCTGGTCCAGGTAGCGGCGTGCCAGGCTGTCGAGCGATTGCTGTCGCAGGCGCTCGATATTTTCAGGCGGAGGCATTTCCAGAATATACGTGCCGCGCCCCTGTTGTGTTGAAATTATCCCGGCCTCATCCAGCAGGCGGTAGGCACGTGAGACTGTATTAAAATTGATGCGAAGTTCCGAAGCGAGCGCGCGTACGGTGGGCAGCTGATCGCCAGCCTTGAGCCCGCCGCTGGCAACTTGTTCTTGAATTTGCTCCACAATTTGCAAATAAATGGGAATGTCTGATCGTAGATCAATATTCATGTTCATAGGCAGTCCTTAATATTGTATCATTGTATCTTTGTAATAATTGTACATCGTTTTGTGAAAGAGTCAATACCCTGGTCTAACGATGCTCTAACATGCCAGCGCGCAGGGCGTGGTAAAATCTTTTCGTCTACATTAACAAAAGGAGAAAGAAAATGGAAGCAACCACTGGTACGTTTGCCGTCAAAAAAGGTCTTGCACAAATGCTTAAGGGCGGCGTAATTATGGACGTGGTAACACCAGATCAGGCCAAAATCGCCGAAGATGCTGGTGCCTGCGCAGTGATGGCGTTGGAACGTGTTCCTGCGGATATCCGCGCCCAGGGCGGCGTGGCACGCATGAGCGACCCCGAGTTGATCATCAAGATTAAAGAATCGGTTTCTATTCCTGTCATGGCCAAATGCCGCATTGGTCATTTTGTCGAAGCACAGATTCTGGAAGCTCTCAAGGTTGATTACATCGATGAATCAGAAGTTCTGACCCCGGCGGATGAGGAACACCATATCCTCAAGCACAACTTCACCGTTCCCTTTGTGTGCGGCTGCCGCAACCTGGGCGAGGCTCTGCGCCGCATCGGCGAGGGCGCTGCCATGATGCGCACCAAGGGCGAAGCTGGCACCGGTGACGTGGTGGAAGCCGTGCGCCATGCCCGCACCGTTCTGGGCGAGATTCGCCGCATCCAGAACATGCCTGAAGAAGAATTAATGGCCTTTGCCAAGAATATTGGCGCACCCTACGAATTGGTCAAAGAAACCCGCGACTTGGGCCGCTTGCCGGTGGTCAACTTTGCTGCTGGCGGTATTGCCACTCCTGCGGATGCCGCATTGATGATGCAGTTGGGCGTGGACGGTGTCTTCGTTGGCTCTGGTATCTTCAAGAGCGGTGACCCGGCCAAGCGCGCTGCGGCCATTGTCAAAGCCACCACGCATTATAAAGACGCTGGTATCCTGGCTGAAGTCAGCAAAAACCTGGGCGAGCCGATGGTTGGCCGCAATATTTCTCAAATGCCCGAAGCCGAGAAAATTGCCGGCCGCGGCTGGTAAACACACTCAAGGACAAGGGATGAAGACCACACAAACCGGTCTTCATCCCATCAACAGGCCCTTATGAAAATAGGTGTACTTGCATTACAAGGCGATTTTGCCGAACATATCGTTATGCTGCGCCGCCTGGGGGTGGAAACAGCCGAAGTTCGCTTGCCCGCTCATCTGGATGGGCTGGATGGTCTGGTTATGCCCGGCGGCGAATCGACCACGATTGGCAAATTGGCTGTGGCGTTCGGCCTGATGCAGCCGCTGTGCGAATTTGGAAAGTCCCGGGCTATCTGGGGTACCTGCGCTGGCGCGATCTTTCTTTCCAAAGATGCCTTGCGCGCACAGCCTTTGCTGGGCATCATGGATATCACCGTGGTGCGCAACGCCTTTGGCGCCCAGGTCGATTCTTTTGAAGCGGACCTGGAAATCGAGGTGCTCAAACAGGCGACCGGCAGCGTGCACCCCTATCACGCCGTATTCATCCGTGCCCCCATTATTGCCACGGTGAGTGGCAATGCGCAGGTACTTTCCAGCCTGCCGGATGGGCGTATTGTCGCTGCGCAGGAAGGAAAACTTCTTGCCACCTCTTTCCACCCGGAGCTGACAGACGATACGCGCTTCCATGAATATTTTATTTCTTTGTGTCGCTAACTTGTTGTCGGCGCTTGATTTCTGCTGTTCTGAAATAACAATATGACTCCTCGCCCTCTTGACCTCCTGGATTTGCCCACGCTCTACCGTTATCGGGCTGAAGCCGTCAGTCTGGATTCAGCCCGTCTGTTAACGCGCGGCAACCCCCTGGGCGCGGCGGGTTTTATCTCCTACTTCAACCCCGCGCGGCATCTGTACACCGCTGTCAGCCAGGAAAACGACACCACTTTGCTGGGGGGTATCATCCAGACCAACGGTGATGCTTTTTCCAGGCTGGTTTATATTGCCCCCGCTTCGCAGCTGACCCATCCCGAGCTCCCGGGGTTGATTGAGCATCTGACTGCTGAAGCCGGGCGCTGGGGGGCCTTTCATGTGCTGGCCGAAATTGAAGAGAACAGTCAGGCATTTTCTCCTTTGCGCAAGGCGGGTTTTTCGGTCTATGCCTGGCAGCGTATCTGGGATATCAGCCATATTCCCACCGGAGAAAGTACAGGGGTCTGGTCTCGCATACAATCCATCAGTGTGCCCGCGCTCCAGTCGCTCTATCACCAGATTGTTCCGCCGCTGCTTCAACCTGTGGAACCAGTACCCAGGCGCTCAACCGGTTTTTTCTCCATCGATGGCGCCCGCTGCTATGTGCAAATTACCTATGGGATGCAGGGCATTTTGCTCACCCCGCTGATCCATCCTGAAGCTGTAGATGTAGCCCAAAAACTTGACAGCCTGCTCAAGGAACTACCAGAACGGCGCGGACGACCTGTTTACCTGTGCGTGCGCTCTTACCAGGCCTGGCTTGAGCCCGCTCTGGAAGATCTGGGTGGCAAGGCATCTCCGCGTCAGGCGGTCATGGTCAAGCACCTGGCGCGTATGATAAAAGACGAGCAGGCCGTGCGCGCCGCCCAGCCTGCCGGAGTCAGTGTACAGGCTTCGCACGTCAGCCCGGCAGACGCGGCAGAGAAATAAACGCACGTGCAGCTTATTCGGGGTAAATTCGTACGGGGTCTTTCACCATTCTATGCACAGAGTAGGGTCTATTTCTCGTATAATAAACATGCTTGATCACCTGCCGTGTTCCAGACCCCTGTCCGTAAAAATCCCGCCCTGGCGTGGATGCTTCTCGCCAACAAAAACCCGACAGAACTATTTTGATATCAAAAAACATTATGAGCCAACAACGCAGAATTACAGACGATCTGGATGCCCTATTGGGCGTATTGCCAGAATCCATCGCCAATGCTGTTCGCAAATCCGATAATTATGACAAGCTGCTCGAGATTATTCTTGATCTGGGGCGTGTTCCGACCGTGCGCTTTGTAGCCGCGGAAGCCGTGCTGCGCGAGAAGGAAATTACGCGCGAAGAGCTTGACTATGTCATGGAGCACATCGGGAATTTTGATACTGATAACCGCGCCGGTCTTGAGCGCACACTGCACCGCATTTCCGGCATTCGCAACCGGCGCGGCAGCGTGGTTGGCTTGACGCTGCGCGTGGGGCGCGCAGTCTACGGTACGATAGAGATCATTCAAGACATCATTGAATCGGGAAAATCCATTCTCATTCTGGGCCGCCCTGGCGTGGGCAAGACCACCTTGCTGCGCGAAGCCGCCCGTATTCTGGCAGAGAACCGGCGCGTGATCATTGTTGATACCTCCAATGAAATTGGCGGTGATGGGGATGTTGCTCACCCGGCGGTGGGCAAGGCGCGCCGCATGCAGGTGCGCGTTCCCACCCAGCAGCATGAAGTCATGATTGAAGCAGTGGAAAACCACAACCCCGAAGTGATCGTAATTGATGAAATTGGGCGGGAACTGGAAGCGCAGGCCGCCCGCACCATCGCCGAGCGCGGCGTACAGTTGATTGGCACGGCGCACGGGAAAACATTGGAAAACCTGCTGCTCAACCCTACGCTCAGTGACCTGGTGGGTGGAATTGAAGCCGTCACGCTTTCGGATGAGGAAGCCCGCCGGCGCGGTACCCAGAAGACCGTGCTCGAACGCCGCGCCCCGCCAACTTTTGATGTGCTTGTGGAAATCCAATCGCGTGATGAGTTCAACATCATTCCCGATATCACTGAAGCGGTGGATGCCTTTTTGCGCGGGTTCCCGCTCAAATCTGAACAGCGTACCCGCGATGAAAATGGAAAGGTTCACATCGAGATGGTTTCCACCCTGCCGGCGAATTCTAATGGAACCTCCCATTCCGGCAGCGGATCATCCCTGGTTGCGCCAAACTCCGAGCGCGGCCGCGGCAGTATGCGCGCCTTCAGCGCCGAACCTGGCAAGGGCTCGGTGAAAAATCGCGCTGCCGCTCCGGCGGCTGCCCCTGCGCCCAAAGCGTTGGTGGATGAACCCGACGAAGATGCCGATTCGTCGGAGCGCAGTCCACTGCCGGTGACCAAAATTTATCCATACGGTGTGGCGCGCAACCGCCTGATGCAGGGCGCGCGCCGCATTGGCGTGCCCGCGGTTGTGGTGCGTACCATTGATGAAGCTGATGCGTTGATCACATTGCGCTCATACTATCGCGATCATCAAGCCACAATAGTCGAAGCCGAGCAGCGCGGCATGCCCATTTATGTGCTGCGGGCCAATACAGTGACTCAAATTGAGCAATTCCTGACCGATCTTTTCAACTTGACCAGCCCAGAGACTGGTTTGCCGCACGGCCAGGGCGATGAGGTGCGCGATGAAACCCGCAACGCCATCTCCGCGGTGATGAACGGTGAACGCTATGTGGATATGCCCCCGGCCAGCCCGATTGTGCGGCGCATCCAGCATGAAATGGCGCGCGATGCCGAACTGGTTTCGCATTCTTACGGTAAAGAACCCCGCAGGTACGTGCGCATTTTTAGAGATTAGCGCATGTTTATTACACTGGAAGGCCCAGAAGGTTCAGGCAAGACCAGTCAGCTCAAACCCCTGACCGAGTGGCTTGCGGCGCAGGGGTTTGTGGTTTACACCACGCGTGAACCTGGCGGCACTTCGATTGGTGAACAGATCCGTCATGTGATCCATGACCTGGGCAATACTGAGATGCACCCGCGCACCGAAGCGCTGCTCTACCAGGCAGCTCGCGCGCAGATCGTGGAACAGGTTTTGCGGCCCCGGTTGGCTGCGGGCGAGGTGGTGATTTGCGACCGCTATTTTGATTCGACCCTGGCCTACCAGGGCTACGGACATCAGAGCATCCCGCTCGATGAACTGCGCCAGGTCATCCGCTTTGCCACAGGCGGGTTGACCCCCGATCTAACCATCCTGCTTGACCTGGATGTCGAAACCGGCCTGGCGCGCAAAGGTGACCAGGAAGAATGGAATCGGCTGGATGCCTATACAGTCGATTTTCACAGGCGCGTACGGCAGGGCTATCACGAACTTCTTAAACTGGAGCCGCAGCGCTGGGTGCTATTGGATGCATCCCTGGAACGGGAAAAAGTGCAGCAAGATTTGCGCGCTGTCCTGTCTGCCAGGTTGCTTAAAACCTGGTAGGTGCTGCTTCAGCCCCCTCTTGAGTAAAAGGAATTCATCATGCACCAATCCGAGCGCTACAAACAATCCCTGCTTAAATCCATCCAGCGCGAATGGCTGGCCCTGCTCGCAGTTGTTGAGCGTCTGACCCCGCAGCAAATGGATACACCCGACAGCGGCGGTTGGGCGCCGAAGGACAACCTGGCACACCTGACTCAATGGCTCAAGGTGCTGCTTGGCTATCACTTTGACAGGAAGACTGCGAAACAGGTGCTGGGTCTGCCGCCAGAATTGGCCGAGAATTTTGACTTTAATCGGGTCAATGCCTGGTTATTTGAAAAAAACCAGCAGCGTCCGGCCGAAGAAGTGATGGATGAACTAAAAGCTAAATACGCTGAGGTCATGGCTCGCCTCGAATCCATGCCTTTGGAGACCCTTATGCAGCCGCGCCACGCCGATGACCCGCAAAAGCGCCCACTGGTGCTGTGGGTGTTGGGCAATACCACTGAGCATTTTGCCGAACATCGCGCCGTGATCGAAAGACAGCTCCGCTAAAGCCCTGTATGCCAACCAACATGCATCTTTTCTCCAGCCCCGGCGTGGACGATATTCGTTATATCGTGGATGCCAGCCGCCCATACCTGGAAGGGCGCGACTCTCCCACCCTGGCATATTTGCCGATGGCTTCGCTTTCAAATGCATGGCAGGCCTTCACTGAGAAATCCTTTGCTGGTCTGGCGCGTGTGGAGTTATTGAACACTGAAACCATGACTTTCACCGAGATGGAAGCCATTTTACGCAAGGCGCATGTTCTGTATATCCCGGGTGGAAATACCTTTCTGCTTAACCATCGTTTGCATGTCAGCGGTTTGCACGTTTACCTTCGTAAAAAATTACAGGCCGGGCTGCCGCTCGTGGCGTTCAGCGCGGGGGCCGTCCTTTGCGGTCCCAATATCATCACTTCCCGCGATATGAATTTGATCCCTACCCCGTACTTTAACGGTCTCACCCTGCTGCCGTTCAACCTGCACGCTCATTACAATGAAGATGAATACAAGGATGGTTGGCTGAGTGATTTCCATGTCTTTCAGCCCAACCCGGTCATTTTGCTGGAAGACGGGGCTTATTTGCGCGTAGAAGGCAAAAAGACCAGCCTGGTGCGCGGGGATGCCTGGATATTGCGACAGAACTGTGAAAAAGAAAAACTGGCTGTCGGAAAGCCAATTGATTTATAGAGAGCCTTATCCCAGTGCTGAATTTTGAGAGGCTCCCCTTCTTTGTCCTAGCTTCCATCGTATTGCTGCTGACTCCCGGCCCGGCGGTGCTGTACATCATCGCCCGCAGTCTTGATCAAGGCCGCGCAGCCGGGCTTGTTTCAGTATTGAGCGTGGAGGTGGGTAACTTTTTCCATGCTGTCGCGGCGGCGCTGGGTCTTTCGGCGCTGCTTTTTTCTTTTCCAGTAGCTTTCAACGTGATTAAGTACCTGGGCGCGGCCTACCTGGTGTATCTGGGTGTGCGCAAACTGCTTGGCAACAGCGCCGCTCTCACCGAAGCCCACGTCCAGCCGCAAAGCCTGCGGCGCATTTTTTCGCAGGGGGTGACAGTGGCGGTGCTCAACCCCAAAACCGCCCTGTTTTTTATCGCCTTTTTGCCGCAATTTGTGGATCGCGCCCGGGGCCAGGTGGCTTTGCAACTATTGTCTCTCGGCTGCCTGTTTGTTTTGATGGCCGTCATCAGCGACGGCATGTATGCCCTTCTGGCAAGCTCGGCCGGTCACTGGTTGAAATCGCATCAGAACATCTGGTCGGTTGAACGTTATGTGGTGGGCTTTATCTACATTGGCCTGGGAATCACGGCTGCGCTGGCCTAAAAAAACACCCCATAAAACCTTTCATCCTGGGGCCGCACTAATCATTATTCGCGTTAGTTAAGCGACGCAAAGCGCACAATCGCGGCTGCCAGCAGCAGGGTCAACGCCAGGAACAGCACGCCAACCAGCCAGAGTCCCATCACGCTGACCAGCAGCCCCAGCAGAACAACCACCCCTAGGGCGCGGATGGCATTTTGCATTGCGTCGTGCCGTGAAGCATCAGCCGCACTGGATGCGTCCCAGCGCCACAATCCCAGCGGGGTAAGCAGCAGGCACAACGCCAGCCAGAGAATGTACAACTGGCTTCCCCCTAAAATTGGAATATCCAGAATCATGATGCCGCAGGCAGCCTCCGCACTCGGCAAGGGGTAGGCCGGGTAACGGTAGACCTTGGCAAAAATGAAATTGCCCAGATCGATGTTATTGGCAGAAACCGCTTGCTGCACTTTTTGAGTTTCTCCGGGTTGGAGCGTCAGCTGTGTTTGAAAAGTATCTGGCGCGAGCGATGTGCTTGTATCGATGCGGATGATGGGAGTGACGACTTTTTGGCTCGGGTTGTTGGCCTGCACACTGATGGAACCGGTTTCACGCGGGGTCATGATGCGTGGGCAAGATAAACCGCTTAACCGCTCTCCCGTGGAATAGTGTTGAAATCCGTAAAAATCAGCTTCCAGGCTGGCCCAGGTCAACATTGTGGTCAGGGCTGTGGTGAGCAAAACCCCGGCGGCGAAAAGCAGGATTGCGTAAATTGGTTTCGGTAAGGCAGTGTTGGTCATGTGCTAATTCTACTACCAGGGGGAATACATCTGAATCAACTTTCGCACTTTCCCTGGGCTTTTCTTAACCACAGCCTGTGGTATATTGACCCCCATGCGCATATTATATGTAGCCGACGGACGTTCGGCAACTGCCCTGAACTGGATGCGGTATTTTGTGGATCGCGGCGATGAGGTTTTCCTGGCCTCCACCTTTGCCTGTCAGCCCGGCTTGAAGTTGAGCGGACTGGAAATCGTGCCGGTTGCTTTTTCGGGTGTCAAACCTGCATCGCAGCCGGGCGCAAAAACGCGCGCCGGAAAGGTGACGCTGTGGGGTGCATCCACCTTGCAGCTGCGCACCAGTTTGCGCCAGTGGCTTGGCCCGCTGACCATCCCCAATGCGGCCCAGCGCCT
>JBBRWF010000157.1:0-9015 GCA_038249405.1 Anaerolineales bacterium | reverse complement strand
TTCTTCAACCTTTTTTGCAACAACCCAGCCGACACCATCGTCACCGAGTATGGGATTGCCAAGACCGATTACAAGTATATTCATGGATTTCTTCTCTGTTTATCTGTTACGGTATTAGTCTGAATACTACCAAAAATGAATTCTAATAAATCCAGACTAATACCTGGCAGATGACAGACTAATCTACAAATTGTTTGATTACTTCTGTGACTTCGCCATCCTTGTTACGAATGGTGACCTCCAGAGGCATTTGGCCGGGAAGTGAGTGAGTCGCACATCCAAAACAGGGGTCATAAACACGGAAGGCCATTTCTACCATATTCAGCAAGCCTTCTGTGGCTTTGCCGCCCTTGATCAGGTTGCGAGCTGCTTTATTGGTTGACATCTGAATTGGCGCATAGTTATTGGTTGTGCCAACGATCAGGTTGACTTTTGTTAGAATACCACGTTCGTCTGTTGTATAGTGATGAGTCAATGTGCCACGCGGGGCTTCAACAATTCCAACACCTTCGGTTGGTACCTCTGTTGGCACACGGTGGACGTTAGGCGAAGTGATTTCAGGATCTGTTGCAAGTTCAACCCAATGCTCTGCGGCATACAAGAGTTCAACCAGGCGGGCCCAATGAGTAGCGAGGCGTTGATGAACCGGTTTTCCGCCAAGTGTTGCATAAAATTCTTCGTAAGCTTCCTGGGCGCGTGGGGTTGCCATGCCGTTGGATGCATTTAGACGAGAAAGTGGGGTAGCCATGTAAACGCCAGAATCTTTTCCATCTGTGAATCCTTTCCACCCAACTTTTTTGAGGTAAGGAAACTTCAGATAAGTCCAGGGTTCTACGTGTTCAGCCACATGCTCTAAATAATCTTTTGGTGCATATTTGACGAATTCATTGCCATCTGGATCAACGACGCGTACTTTCCCGTCATAGAAATTGACCTTGTTATTTTCATCGACCAGGCCCATGTAATATGTTCTGTGGGTGTAAATGTCACCAAGAATTAAATCCAGATAGGTTTTATTTGCGAGAACGATATCTTTGAAAGCCTGGATGCTGAACAATGCAAAGTCGATCGCCCAACGACCCATTTCTTCGATCTGTTTGCGTTCTTCCTCACTCAAGATTTTTGTTATCCCGCCAGGAATTGAAGTTGCAGGATGTACTTTGCGCCCACCGATAATTTCCACGGTAGTGTGACCATATTTGCGCATTTGGATGACTTTTCCGCCAATTTCCAGCCCTACTTTGTGGATTACACCGAGTATGTTTCTTTCAGCAACTGGTGCATCTGGGCCCATAATAAAATCGGGGCCGCCAAGGGCGTAAAAATGGGTGGTATGGTCGGTTGCGTAGAATCCCATGTAAAGAAGTTCGCGCAACAATTTGGCCGTACGGGGTGGATCTACATGGTAAACGGCATCTGCTGCCTTTGCTGCAGCCATATGATGGGCTTCAGGGCACACGCCGCATATGCGGTTGGTTAATAGCGGCATTTCCTCTACCGGGCGACCAACACAAAAACGTTCAAAGCCACGCAATTCAGGGATCTGGAAATAAGAGTTGGCAACATCACCGTTTGCATCCAGAAAAATGTCTATTTTGCCGTGGCCTTCGAGGCGAGTAATGGGATCAATTGTGATTCGATTGGTAGTAGCCATATCAGCCTCCTAATGCCCGTTCTTCTGCCAGTTAGAGACGCCTGCACGAAGCAGGGAATCTGCCAGGTTGAAACGGTAAAACTGGCCCGTTGGGTCGGGAATGCCATCCAGGATGGCTTCGATTTCTTCCGGTTCCTTCGCATCGATTACGGAGGCAAAGGCCGTTATGAGGCGGGCTCCATAGTCTAAAACCCCTTCGGCCGGGCCGTAACAGCCTATACATTGTGCACCTACGCGCGGGCACCTGGCGTTGCAGCCTGAGCGAGTTGCGGGGCCGTTGCACGGGACACCTTGTTCAAGGACGCACAGGGTAGGTTCAAGAGGTGCAACTTCTTGAATACGATGGAAGGCTTTGATCAATTTTACGTTACGGGTACGTGGGCATTCGTCGCAAACTGTAGATCCACCCGCGCCGATTACGGTTCCCTTGGGAGGTAACTGGGCTTTCCCCTGCAGTACCTGGATTACCAGATCGATTACCGCTGCAATCTGATGAGATTCAGGTGGGCAGCCTGGCATGTAATAATCCACATCTACCACCTGCGCAAGAGTTTTTACAGTTGGGTTCAATGCTGGTAAGGTAAGCGTGCCTTCGGGGACTTCAAATGACGTCACCGGATGAATATTATTCGGATTGTCAGTACTGGCGGTATGGAAGGCTACATCGAAAATCTCACTTACAGGAAATAAATTCGCCAAGCCGGGAATGCAGCCTTCTGTTGCGCATGAGCCAAAGGAAACTAAAATTTTGGATTTGCGCCGCAATAAGTGGGCAATTTCCTCATTTTCAGTTGTGCGCATGCCACCGTTGAAAAGCGTCAGGAGGATTGATCCATCTTCCATGGCTTCAACATCATGATATTTGGCATCCATTGCCACAGGCCAGAATACTACATCAAAATTTGCATCCACATCCAGGATCTTTTCATGGATGTTCAGTACGGCAATTTCACAACCACCACAGGATGAGGCCCAATACATCGCAAATTTCGGCTTGTCGCTCATGCTGCCTCCTTTATGGGTTCAGACTGGATGGCGTTTTCGTTCCATTTTGGCCAGCTCAGCGGCCCCAAGGCCCGGACTTCTTCAACGAATTGTGTGATTTCGTGCGCCAATTTCATTCCTTCTGCTGCGCTTGCCCAGACCAGTTTGACACGTTCAGGAGCAACACCTAAGCCTTTTAGTGTGCGGCGGAGCAACAGGAAACGACGTAAGGCTTTGTAGTTTTGTTCGATATAGTGGCAGTCGCCAGGGTGGCAGCCCGTGATGAGAACACCGTCTGCTCCGCCAGCAATGGCCTTCATGACAAAGGTTGGATCCATTCGTCCGGAACACATCAGGCGAATTAAGCGTACGTTTGGCGCATATTTCACTCGGGCTGTGCCGGCTGTATCAGCAGCGCGGTAAGAGCACCAGTTGCAGGTAAAACCCACGATGACGGGTTCAAATTGTTCGCTCATGTCATCCTCCTAGAGGCTCATCAAAATGCCGTCAATTTGGGCGAAGATCTGCTCATTGCTGAAACCCGTTCCGCTGATTGCGCCAGCAGGGCAAGCTGCAACGCAGGTACCACAACCCTGGCAAAGAGCAGGGTTAATGCGGGTAATGGCCAGGTCATCTATGAATGAAATCGCATTGAACGGGCAGAGATTGTTACAAATTCGGCATCCAGAGCATTTCGCCTCGTTGACGGTTGCGCGAATGGGTTCCAATTCAACTTCTTTTTGTAGAATTTTATCCAATACGCGAGCAGCAGCTGCTGCACCCTGTGAGACAGAACCGGGGATGTCCTTGGGCCCAGTTGCACAACCAGCAATATATATGCCCTCTGTCATGGTAGAGATGGGATCAAGCTTGGGATGGCGCTCCATAAACCAACCATCTGAGGAGCAAGCAATTCCAAACAGCTTCCCGGTTTCCTTTGCATCAGCACGCGGCTCCATGCCGATTGAAAGGAGAACCATATCTACGGGGATACGGCGTTGTTTACCGATTAATGTGTCTTCTACCTGGATAATAAGCTTCCCTTTTTCATGGGGCACGCGGGCGGCATCTGTAACTTCTGCTACTTTTCCGCGCACAAACAAGGTGCCTTCATCCAATACACGCTGGTAGAATTCATCGTATGACTTTGCGGCTGTGCGCATGTCGATGTAGAATTCATAAACATCTGCACCTGTACGCTCTTTGACCAGGTGGGCAAACTTCAGGCTTTGCATACAACAGATCGTTGAACAATAATTGTTGTAATTTTTATCGCGCGACCCTACACAGTGAATGATTCCAACAGTCTTTGGACGGGTTTTGCCATCACGTAGTGTGATTTCTCCAGCAGTTGGTCCGGAGGCATTGCACATGCGCTCAAATTCCAGGCTGGTGAAAACATTCGGAAGGCGGCCATATCCGTAATTGGAGACGCGGCCTGCATCGAAGAGATCATAGCCAGTTGCCAATACTACGTTGCCAACTTCCACGTTTATATATTCATCTTGTTGGGCGAAGTCAATTGCGTTTGTCGGGCAGAATTTTTCGCAAGCTTTGCAGGTGCCTTTTTGGAAAAATGTGCAGTTAGGTCGATCGAGTACCGGGTATTTAGGTACTGCTTGAGCGAAGGGAGTGTAGACGACCTTCCTGTAGCCGATTCCCGCTTCGTAAACGTCATCAATTACTTTCTTGGGGCATTTTTCTACACAAATGCCGCAGCCAGTGCATAATTCTTCATTGACGTAGCGGGCTTTTTTCTTGATCGTGACATTAAAACAGCCAACAAAGCCAGAAACACTCATTACCTCACTCCAGGTGAGTAATGTAATGTTCGGATTGGTTCCTGCTTCTACCATGCGCGGAGTGAGGATGCAGGCAGAACAGTCGAGAGTTGGAAAAGTCTTATCAAATTGTGCCATATGGCCACCGATAGATGGCTCTCGTTCAACCAGGTACACATGGAAGCCCGCATTAGCGATTTCGAGGGCCGCCTGGATACCAGCAATTCCGCCACCAACCACAAGGGTGTTTGGGTTGATAGGCACTTTTAGCTTTTCCAGGGCTTCGTTGTGAATAATTCGTTCGACTGTGCCAGCAACCAGTGATTTGGCTTTTTCAGTTGCAACGGCTTTATCTGTATGCACCCATGAAACCTGCTCACGGATGGAAACAAGTTCAGTAAGGTATGGATTTAAACCGGCACGTTCTGATGCGGTTCTGAAGGTTTTTTCGTGCAAGTGAGGAGAACATGCCGCGACAACAACACGATCAAGCCCCAACTCTTTGATATCTTTCTCGATCAATTCCTGACCGAGGCTTGAACACATGAATTTATAATCACGTGAGACTATTACGCCATCCTCGCCCAACCGTTTTTTTGCCCAATCGCGTACACCTTCCACATCGACCATCGCAGATATATTTGTTCCGCAGTGACAGACATAAACGCCAATTTTTGGTTTGTTAGGGGTGTTTTCGCTCATTTTGGCCTCCTACTCGCTGACTTTCTGCCCGTCTGCGTATCTTTTTTGTTTGCGCAGCGGCATTGGCAGGCCTTCTGGTTTCTTCACAGATTGCCCAACTGGGACTGCTGGAATATCCAGCCCAATGCGTGTCAGCGCATTTTTGGCACTGGTCGTTTCCAATCCGAACCCGGCTTCTTTGGGGTCTTTTCCAAATGCCAATGCCATTAATTGGGTAAAGAAAACGATTGGCATATGGAAATTAGTGCCAAAATACCGATTGGTTTCGGCCTGGTATGCATCGAGATTCATTTGACACATAGGACAGACTGTAACCATAATATCGGCCTTGTTCTCTTCGGCTGAAGATACGAGTCGGCGGATAAGTTCATAGGCTGTCTCTGGGCCAATTTGTGTCATGTGCCCACCGCAACAGTTTGTTTTTAGCGGAAAGTCTACTACTTCGGCGCCCAAGGCTTTCAGGACATCATCCAGCTCGGTCGGGTGTTCAAAATCTGACCACCGTCGTTGATAATCTGGTCGGGGCACCATGCAACCTAAATACGGGGCAACTCGTAAGCCTTTCAGGGGCTTCGTAACTTTGCTTTTTACTGTATCCAGTCCGATATCATTAATTATGACATCCAGCAAGTGGCGGATTTTCAATGAACCCGGGTCGTAATGCAGTCCTCCGGCGCCCAAGGCTTCGTTTACCTTTGCGCCCAATGCAGGGCGTTCGGTCATGTAATAGTCGGCTTTCTCCAGGTTGAGGTAACAAGCAGAACAAGGTGCCATGACTGTGTTGGTGCCATCGATTTGTTTTGCAGCAAGAGCCAGATTGCGGGCAATAAGAGAATAAGCTGGTATTAGATTAATACCAACATATTCAGTTGCGCCACAGCAATTCCAGTCCTCAATTTCATGAAGTTCCATATTAAGAGGAGTTTTTATGGCGTTAAGTGAATCATAATAAGCCTTAGCGCTGCCTTCCATGGAACAACCTGGGTAAAAGATATATTCGTTCATGAGGTCAGCTCCAGTGTTTTGGCTTTATCTAGAATGGTTTTGAGTTGATCCATGTTCTTTATTCGTTTTGGCGTCATGCTCATACGTTTGGATGTAAGCATTCCCAGCCCCATTGTTGTCATTCCGGGAAGGCGAAGAGGGTAGTGCTTTAGATAATGGCGAGTTGCCAGCCCGAATTCAAAACTGCGCCCATAGTTTTCTACAAAATCCACAAAGGATTGGGCAAAATCGGGCGCAGTTGAATCTTTATAGAGCTTGGCAGAAATTGCCATTCCTTTTAGCG
This sequence comes from Anaerolineales bacterium, assembly GCA_038249405.1. Classification (GTDB taxonomy): domain Bacteria; phylum Chloroflexota; class Anaerolineae; order Anaerolineales; family Villigracilaceae; genus UBA5195. The sequence continues at coordinate 2,606 of JBBRWF010000157.1, read as the reverse complement.
AATACATAACATCTGGAATATGGACATTCTGCGGGCATCGTACAACACAGTGATAGCAAGAAACGCAAACCCAGGGTGTGTTGCTCCGTAGAACTTCGTCTCGCATACCTGCGCGCAACATGGCAAAAAGCATACGTGGTGTATGGTCCATATCTGCCGCTGATGGGCATGAACCGCCGCAGGAGCCGCACTGGATACACATCTCCAGATTGGAAACACCTGCTGTGGCTATGCTAACTTCATGCAAGAGCGTCAAATCTTCTTGCTTGCGCAATCCTGCACCTTGCTGTTCGAGCATTTCGGTTGGCGCCATAGCCCCTCCTTTAAGGAGCAATATTGAAAAATAGACCTACCTCTCTGGCAAGGTCTTGAAGTTCATTATTAGTCATTATGATGACTTTGAGTGGTTATTATCAGTATTGGATATCATGGATGTAATGTGACTTTCGTCACACTGCTTGATAAACTATTATAGGTCGAATTGAGTAAAAAATCACAAGCACTTCGGTTAAGGGGAAAAATGTGAAATCAGGCAAGAAAACAGGATATTTTAATGAGTAATTGTGATGCATAATCTGGTGAAAGCTGCAACAAAAGGACATGTAATTTGAAGGTAAATCGTTGACTAGACAAGTATCTCATTGTACAATCCAGAAGAGTTTATAAAAAAGGTGCAAATGGCTATTTACCGTTTCGTTGTTAGCTTTTCATCTCTTGATCCTCGGTCATCGATATACACTTCTGATGCGCGTGCCTTAGGGTTTGATATCCTGAGGATTAAGTGTATGGATTTGTATTTTATAGAAGGCCAACTGTCGGAGGAGGATTGCCGACAGTTGGCCTTTCGGCTTTTATCAGACCCGGTAACACAAAGTTATGAATGGTCCGAATTGGATTTGTCCAAAGTGGCTGACCCTCTTGATGATGACATAACCGGCTCTGATAAATTATGGAAAGGTTCTCCAGAAATTACAATTGATGTTGTTTTGCGCTCTGGTGTAACCGATCCGGTCTCTGACGAGATTGTTCGTTCAGCGCATGAGCTGGGATTTGCAGGTGTGAACCGTGCATCTTCTGGTCTTCGCTTTCTTATTGATGGTTCGGGTTTTGCATGCGTAGAGAGACTGGCGACTGCCATATTAGTAAACAACACAATTCAGAGATGGGCCATCGGAGAAATTCAACCTTCTTTTCCAGAAGAAGCAGAAGCGGTGAATCTTGTTGAAACTATTCAAATACGGTATGCATCTGATGAAGAATTACTTTTATTGTCCAAAGATCGCCGCGCTGCTCTAGACCTGGTGGAAATGAAGTGCATTCAGAATTATTTTATTTCGATAAAACGCGATCCAACTGATGTCGAATTTGAAATGATTGCTCAAACATGGAGCGAACATTGTGTTCACAAGACTTTTAAGGCAAATATTCAAATATTTGAAGATGAGTATAATTTTAACAAAAATGCGGGTTCGGTTATTGAAGACAAAATTTCACCAGTATATTCTGGTGCTATCGATAGCCTGATAAAGACATACCTTAAAGCAGCTACAGAAAAAATTAACGCGCCATGGGTTATTTCTGCATTTGTAGATAATGCCGGTATTATCGAATTCGATGATAAATTTGATGTTTCAATAAAGGTGGAAACTCACAACCACCCATCCGCAATTGAGCCTTTCGGGGGGGCAAACACCGGCTTGGGAGGGGTTATTCGGGATGTAATTGGAGTTTCAGCCAAACCGATTGCCGCAACAGATGTTCTCTGTTTTGGGATGCAGGAAACACCTGCGGAGAAAGTACAGCAAGGTGTACTGCATCCACGCCGAATTAAATCAGGTGTGATTGCAGGTATACAGGATTACGGTAATAAGATTGGAATTCCAACTGTGAACGGCGCCATCTTATATGATGAGAGTTTTACCGCCAATCCACTTGTATTTTGCGGATGTGTTGGTTTGGCGCCAAGAGGAAGACATATCAAATCTCCACGACCCGGCGATAGAATTGTAATTCTTGGCGGACGGACTGGGCGTGATGGGCTGCGGGGTGCAACATTCTCATCGATGACGATGGATGCTCAAACGGGAAAAGTTTCAGGTGCTTCTGTGCAAATAGGCGATCCAATTACTGAAAAGGGATTGATCGATGTAATCGTGCGTGCGCGAGACGCCAGGTTATATACTGATATAACGGACTGTGGTGCAGGTGGACTATCGTCAGCAGTTGGAGAAATGACATCCAGCCTTGGCGGGGTTGTAAATATAGACTCTGTAAGGTTGAAATATTCTGGTTTGTTACCCTGGGAAATTTGGTTATCTGAAGCTCAAGAACGGATGGTAGTTTCTATAGCACCTGAGAACATGCTTGCTTTAGAGGAGTTATGCAGCACTTTTGATACTGAATATACAGATATTGGTTTTTTTACAGACACTGGTTGTATTCAGGTATTTTATGCCGATCAATGTGTACTCGATTTAAAGAATTCTTTTTTGCATGACGGGATTCCACAACGTCAATTGACAGCGATTATTAATCACCAGAGAATTGATGATGAGGCTGCCACTTGTCAACAGATACCGCCATCGGACTATCTCCCAATCCTGTTG
>JBBRWF010000156.1:0-9026 GCA_038249405.1 Anaerolineales bacterium | reverse complement strand
CCTCGGTTGGTCTGGAAAATCGTGTCCATCATCATCCTAATCAGCTCTCCGGTGGGCAGCAGCAGCGTGTGGCAATTGCGCGCGCGCTAATCAATCGACCGCCACTCATCCTGGCCGACGAACCCACCGGCAATCTCGACTCAAAAGCGAGTGTCGAAATCATGGATTTACTCCACCAACTCCATCAGCAAGGGGTGACGATTGTCATGGTCACACACGAACAAGATATCGCCAGCCATGCCGCTCGGATTATCTGCGTACGCGATGGAAAAACCGTTGCCGATGGGCACTGCTCGGACAAAACCTTATGAAACTCAGCAAAATTTTCCGTGTGGCTTGGGAAGGCCTGATGCTTAACAAGGTGCGATCATTTCTCACTACTTTGGGCGTGATCATCGGCGTAGCATCAGTGATCGTGATGATGGCTGTCAGCGCCGGCGCTGAGGCTGCAATTGCCGAACAGATTAACGCCCTGGGCGCTAATCTGCTGATCGTCTCGCCGATGCGCGGTGTGCCGGGTGCCGGACGGACGTTATTGTATGAAGATGCCCTGGCAATTGGTGAGCAGGTGGTCGGCATTACAGGCATTTCTGCTGAGCAATCACCCGCACCGCAGACTGTCAAAGCTAATGGTGTTACGCTCGATTCAATCGCTGTTGTTGGCACCAGCTCTGAATTCCCGGCTGTGCGTGATTACCCGTTGGCCGCAGGTTCGTATTTTACAGCTGCCGAGGATGAACGTAAGCTAAAAGTGGCTGTTCTGGGTTCAGGATTGGCCAGTGATCTATTCGGTAAAGACAGCCCGCTTGGACAGACAATCACAGTTGGTTCAACCAAACTGACTGTCATTGGCGTAATGAGCTCCAAAGGTGTGGTGGCCGATATTGATTACGATGGGCGTGTTTACCTACCGATCAATGTCGTCTTTCAGAAGTACATGACCAATCTGCTGATGGGTTCGGATGCAGTGCGCACCATCTATGTCAAAGTCGCCAGCCAGAGCAAGATTGAGAGCGTCACTACCCAGATCACCAGCATCCTGGCCAAGCGTCACGATGTCGATGCCACAAAACCGGATTTCAGCATCCAAACTCAGCAGGATATTATCGCCACGCAGCAGGCCACAACTGCTGCCTTTCGAAACCTGCTGGCCTGGGTGGCAGGTGTTTCGCTCCTGGTGGGTGGGATCGGAATTATGAACATCATGTTGGTTTCGGTCACCGAACGTACTCGTGAAATCGGCCTGCGCATGGCGCTCGGCGCGCACCCGGTAGATGTGCAGACTCAATTCCTGCTAGAGGCCATCATTCTCAGCCTGGCAGGTGGGCTTGTCGGCGTATTGATCGGTGTGGGCGGATCACTCTTGTTTGGCGCAATAGGTGATATGCGCACCCAGATCGTGCCGCTCTCGGTGCCGCTTGCCTTTGGCGCCGCCGCCGCAATTGGAATTTTCTTTGGCTATTACCCTGCCACGCAGGCAGCCAAACTCGACCCCATCGTTGCTCTACGCCACGAATAATTCACTCAAATCGTAAAAAAAAAGGATAATCTTATGCCCCGTTTCTCTTTGTTGACTCTGTTCCTTGTTCTTGCTGTAGCCATCTCAGCCTGCGCACCCGCTGCGCCGGCTTCAACTGCCTCTTCTGCCGATATGTATACCAGCGCCAACCTGGATGTATCTTATGCCAATGCCCTTCCAGCCCGTATGCAGTTCTCATTGGGTACACTCAAGCTGGCTGACACAACAACTCCCGTGACTCCAGAACAAGCTGCAAAGTTTCTGCCACTCTGGCAGACATCGCAAAGCATGACCAGCTCGGGCAACAGCGCCAGCGCCGAGGTCAACGCGCTGCTTGAACAGATCGAAGCCATTTTCACTACTGAGCAGCTGACAGCGATCAAAGACATGAAACTCACTTTCACCGATATGACATCCTGGGCCAGTGCAAACGGCGTGACTCTTGGTAGCGGTTCCGGGCAGCCCGGGCAGGGTCAGGGCATGTCCACCGAAGCGCGCGCCACTCGCCAGGCTGAAAACGGCAAAACAGGTTCCGGCGGTCCTGGCAGCGGTGGCTCAGCTGCAATCACCGGCGCTACGATTAAATATCTTGAAACGCTAAAATAAGCCAGAGTTCTCAATGATCAGCCCCATGCTGCTTATTCTTTTCACACTCGCCGCCTTTTCCAATGCTGCACTGAAGCATCTTGAAACCATCAGAATCAAACCAAGGCAACCATGAAAACCACGTCCATTTTTCTCGCTACTACCCTGCTCATCCTGACCCTATCCGCTTGCGCCCCGGCAGCCCTGACCCCAAGCGCGGCTGCATCTGCTTCCACATCTGCCACAGCAGTTACCTTTGATATTACCTTCCAGGATGCCGCCAACCTGCGCAGTCAACTAGCATATGGCACACTCATGCTGGATGGCGATGCCAATGCCATCACCCCAGACCAGGCCAAGACACTGATCCCGCTCTGGCAGGCCATGCTTGCCCTAAGCGGTGACGATACCACGGCTGCAGAGGAACTGACCGCAGTCCAGGATCAGATCACCCAGGCACTTACACCCGCCCAGATCCAAGCTGTGGTCGCCATGAAAATCACTAACACAGAACTGAACACCTACTACGCCCAGTTCGGTGTTGTTCTGCCAACGCCTGTTCCTGGTGTAACGAAAGTGCCTGGTTCTGGCAGCACGAAAACAGAGGCAGAAAAAGTCGCATCTCGTGCAACTGCTGCAACTGCCGGTCAGATCACAGGCAGCGGTATGGCTGCCAAGACCCTGTTGTTTGAGAAGACTATCGAATATCTGACTGCCTTGGTAAAATGATAGCCAGGTAAAGAAAAGCAGACAGCGCGTCCATATGTATGCGGATGCGCTGTCTGCTTTCCGTGCATGGACACTCTGGAAAAGCATTTTTGCCAAAGCATCGATTGCGTTGAGTCGTGCTATTCGCAAATTCGCGGCATTGAAGTTGATTGAAATAGAAAATATAAACTCCTCATTTTGTTCTGCTACCGGGCTGGCGAAGCAGACAAAGCTGCCAGACCAATAAGTTTTTCAGAGAAATACGACAAAAGTCGTATTGAAAAGTGGGGAGAAGCGATATAGTTGAATATATTCCAAGGAGAAAGATATGCCTGACACAATTTCCAAAATCTATTTTATCGACACCAAAGCTAGGGCAGTTTTTGCTGCTGATAGCCCCAAACCGCAATTCCTGATTGACACGCCCCAATTTAAGGCGCTGGTTGTTGGCCTGGAGCCAGGGCAGCAACTCCCCGTGCATCCAGGAGCAGCCGCTATGTATCACTTCCTTCAAGGCGAAGGCTTGATGACTGTTGGAGACGAATCATTTGCTATCCAGCCTGGAGTGACGATTATTGCTCCTGCCGGTGTGTCGCGTGGCATGAGCGCAAGAACGCGGGTAATCTTTTTGGGATCCAAGGCAGGAGTTATTGAACAGAGCCCTGAATAAAATTGCTGCTGCATTGGCCTTCATTATTGGGGCAATGTCCATCGTCGCAGGTGGAATGGCACTGCGGGGCTGGCAACCCGGTTACTACGTTCTTAGTTGGCTGCCAGTCTACAACTTTTGCATGGGTGTGCTGACTGTTTTTATCCCGACTATTCTTATTTGGAGAAACAGCCGCTATGCCATGCCAGCAGCCATTGGAACCCTTGTTGTCCACGCGATTGTGTTGCTTCTTTTGATATTATCTTTTCGCGGCATAGTAGCGCTGGAAAGTATCCTTGCTATACCTGTGAAGGTTAACAAATAGCGTTTCGTGCCTAAAGATTGGTAAATCTGAGATAATAGGAGAGCAAGAAACAACCCAATAAGAGAGGCGAGAAATGCGGCAGATAAAGTTTACAGCAGAAGAAATTGCCAAGTTGCGACATGAAAGCATCTACCACAAACATGTATTAGTACGCCGAAGAGCGCAGGCCCTCCTGCTTAAATCAGAAGGCATGCCACATGCGCAGATTAGCGAGAGGCTGTGCATATGTCCAACAACATTACGGAAATATTTTGACATATATTTGAATGGTTCTGATGCAGTTCGAGTTGAAGCGTTGAAAAAATTGAATTACAAAGGCAAGCCGAATCGAATGATGGAAAAGAGAGTTGAGATTGTTGCCGATCTGGAAAAAAATCCACCAGCGACACAGAAGGAAGCGCAGTCTAGAATAAAAGAGTTGACTGGTATCGAACGTTCCTTGCCACAAGTGCGTGAATTTCTCAAAAAAACGGGCTTCGTCGCCGAAAAGTGAAACAAATCCTTGTCAAAGCAGATATTGAAACGCAAGAGAAATTCAAAATAGAAGTCTTGGAACCACTCGTAGAGCAAGGCCAGGCAGGAAAGGTGCATCTTTTCTTTGTAGATGCCGCTCATTTTGTCATGCTGCCTTTTCTTGGCTATCTCTATTCACTCGCCGTTCGATTCATTCAAGCCTCCAGTGGAAGACAGCGATTTAGTGTTCTGGGCGCTTTGAATGCTGTTACCAAAGAAGTTGTCATGATTACTGAACATGGTTACATCAACGCTGTCTCTGTCTGCCAGTTGTTGCAGAAATTGCACGATCTATTCCAGCATTTGCCGATTGTTGTCATTATGGATAATGCTCGTTACCAACACTGTGCACTTGTCGTAGAAGCCGCGCAGAAATTGGAAATTCAGATTATCTTTTTGCCGCCTTATTCTCCAAATCTCAATTTGATTGAACGGCTATGGAAATTTGTAAAAAAGAAAACGCTTTACAACCACTATTATTCTCGTTACGAACAGTTTCATCAAGCCATTTCAAATTGTCTCGAGCAATCAGGCAACACTTATAAGCAAGACTTGGATACTCTCTTGGTTGCCAAGTTTCAATCCTTCAAAAATGCTACTATTCAACCTTAATCAGTATATGTTGTTTCGCCTGGCTGTCTGGGTCATTATCCTTGGGATTTTGTTTTTCGATCATCGCAAGAAATGATATTCAATACACTTTTCTATCCGCGACAGCCATTGCAAGTCAGCCAGCAATGGCTGTTCGCGATTTTTGGTAACTTATTTTTTGTTTTGCTTGAAAACTTGCTCATTCTGCTCGTATATACTTTCTCTGCCAATAGATTTATGCTCTCAGAGAGCGCCAGTTGCATGAATTTCCTGCCCGACCCTGCTAAGTCTGGTACTATCGAATGTGGGCGCGGTATTTTATCGCCAGTTTTTACTCAAGGATGATCTTATTGCTCGCATGTGGAACAGGAGATGGTGAAAAATATGGGTATTTCAAAACGTCTTGAAGAAGCTCGCAAGGCTTTTGCGCAAGGAGATACACAGAAAGCTGCGCATGCGCACTCTCATAAAGCCATTGTTCAGGCCAATGAACAGCACGGCGGCGTGGGCAGTCAGTACCTGGGCGAAATGGTTTATGGAGGGTTGGATGGCATCATCACCACCTTTGCGGTGGTCAGCGGTGTGGCAGGTGCACAGTTGGGAACGCCAATCATTCTAATCCTTGGGCTGGCAAATCTGTTCGCGGATGGTTTTTCAATGGCGACCGGAGCATACCTTTCAGTGAAAAGCGAGCAGGAATATTATCGTAAGGAATGGCAGCGTGAAGCATGGGAGGTGGAACATTTCCCGGATGGCGAGCGTGCTGAATTATTGGAAGTCTATCGACAACGTGGCTACAACGACAACGACGCGCTGCAGTTGGTAGAGATTCAGAGCCGTGAGCCGACTCTCTGGGTGCAGGCGATGATGATTGATGAATTGGGTATGATGAAAGACGAGAGTAACCCGCTCGTCAATGCGCTGGTGACTTTTGGTGCCTTTGTCGTGGCAGGTTCAGTTCCAATGCTTATTTATCTCATCGGATTGGCAGTCTCTATTCCGACAGGAGCCGCCTTCCCAATTTCAATGTTCCTGTCAGGGTTGGCACTCTTTGGTTTGGGTGCGGCAAAAGTACTGGTCACTAAACTCAACCCATTTCGCAGCGGGCTAGAAATGCTGATTGTAGGTAGTTTGGCGGCAGGAGTAGCCTATGTGGTCGGGGTCCTGTTGAAGGGCATTGGCGGGTAATAAACTCCATTCAAATAACCTCAACACGGGGAAAAATCTGCTTAACTTGATTACTTGTTTTTGACTTTTGGTGCAGTTGGGATTACCGCGTCTGTGGATATACCTTATAACCCTTTTGCCAGATTTAAAAATACATCTTCAAGTGTTGCCTCGCCTTTTTGAATGGAAGCCACCTGTACACCAGAGTTCTCCAGCATTCCTTTAAGTTCCCTCTCATTTAAACCAGGTTCGACAATCACCCTTAAGTGATCACCTGCCAGACTGGTTCTCAGTACGCCTTGAGCGCTGGATAAAAGATTTAATCCATCCAGCAGCGGCTCAGCGTACAACTCCCAGATATCACCCGGAACATAACGTTCTTTCAATGCCATCGGCGTATCCAGTGCCAGCAGATTGCCATCGCGCATCATGCCTACCCGATTGCAGTATTCGGCCTCATCCATATAGTGCGTTGTCACCAGAATGGTCACACCCCCGGCGGCCAATTCGTAGATTAAATCCCAGAAAGCGCGGCGGGCAGTCGGGTCAACGCCGCTGGTGGGTTCATCCAAAAACAAGAGCCGCGGGCTATGAACAAGTGAAATTCCGAGCGCAAGTCTTTGCCGCCAGCCGCCAGAAAGCTCGCGGGTGATCGTTTTCTTATGCTCGCTCAGACCAACGAGAGCGATGGTTTCATCGATCTTGGCCTTCTCGTTAATCCCATACACGCCGCCATAAAACTGGAGATTTTCCCAGACGGTCAGGTCATCGTAGATGGCAAATTTTTGTGACATATAGCCAACACGAGCGCGCACTTGCTCCGACTCGCAGAAGACATCGAAACCAAGCACTGACGCGCGGCCTTGGGTTGGGGCGAGTAATCCGAGCAACATCCGAAAGGTAGTGGTTTTCCCGGAGCCGTTCGGCCCCAGGTAGCCGACAACTTCGCCGGGTTGAACTTCAAACGAGACATCGTTTACAGCCACAAATTCGCCAAAGCGGCGGGTCAGATGATCCACAACAATCACTGGTTCAGGCATTTTCTTGCTCCGATAAATAGATAAACACATCTTCTAGCATAGGCGGGATCGGGCGTGCACTGACAAACATGCCGCCACCAGCCTGGATGGATTTTTCCAGTTTTTTGATCACTGGTTCGGCCTGTTCTGGCATAACGCGTATGTGCAGCCGGTCGCCAAAGGCACGCACATCTTCCACTCCGGAATCTTGCGCGCTGATTTGTTTGAGCAGCGGCAACGGGCTTCCACGAAGTTCAAGAATCCGCTCGGTGAGCATGTTGCGCAGTTGACCAGGAGTTCCTTCGGCAATGATCCGGCCTCTTTTCATGAAACCAACGCGATGACAGCGAGCCGCTTCGTCCATGTAAGGGGTGGAGATGATGACTGAAACGCCATCACTCTTGACAGATACCAGTTGAATGAGCAGCTGCCAGAAATCCTGGCGGGTGACCGGATCAACACCGGTGGTAGGTTCGTCCAGTAGCAGCACCTTGGGACGTGTCACCAGCGCCGAGGCCAGCCCCAGCTTTTGCTTCATTCCACCTGATAATTGTCCGGCCCGGCGATCCTTGAATTGGCCCAGACCAACGAAATCGAGAATTTCCATGCAGCGCGGATACCACTCGTTCGCCTTTAGCCCACGCACTTCGGCAAAGAAGCGGATATTTTCCAGCACGGTCAAATCTTCGTAGAGGGAGAAACGTTGCGAGAGATAGCCGATATAGGCGCGGGCTTGCTCAGCCTGAGATTTGATACTATAGCCGCATATACTGGCTTCACCCGATGAAGGTAATAGCGCGCCCACAAGAAGGCGTAGAAGTGTAGTTTTCCCTGCGCCATCTGCGCCAACCAACCCGTAAATTTCTCCAGCGGGAATGTTCAAATCGACGCCATTGACAGCGTTGACCTTACCGAAGGATTTTCGTAAACCACTTGCTGAAATTAGAACATCTTTAGCATTCATATTTACCGCCAAATGTAGAGCCGGGTAAGAAGACTATCTTCCTGATGGATTGCTCCTTACCCGACTCCGATCAACACTTTATTTGAATAGAACATCCGCAGGCATGCCAGGTTTGAGCTTACCGCTGCCGTCTGCAAGGGTAAGTTTGATGGCAAAGACTGTGGTTTTGCGGCCCGCCACGGTTTGAACATTTCGCGGTGTAAATTCAGCCTTGCCAGAGATATGCACCACTGTTGCAACAAAGCGCACGCCAGGGAATGAATCCGCAGTTACCTCAGCAGTTTGCCCCAGAGAGATTTCACCGTAGCGATCTTCAGGGATATAGACAGTGATGGTTAAATCGCTCAGGCGGGCCAGGTTCAATAAACCGGAACCAGGCATGACAACTTCGCCTGGTTCCACCGCACGCGTCAGGACCATGCCATCAGCCGGAGCGATGACTGTTAATTTGCTTATCTGGGTGTCAATCAGCACCAGGTTAGCTTCAGCTTGTTGAACAGCAGCCAGGGCTTGTTCGGATGCTGCCTGGGCTTGATCGAGACTTTTTTGAGCGGCCACAACCTTAAGAGACTTTGCCCCTGTTTGTAGCGTGCGCAATCTGTCCTGAGCAGTGTCGTAACGTTCCTGCGCGACACGCAAATCAGCCCGGGCGGTAAGCACATCGCTGGCGCCGCTGGTCGTTGCAGCGTCGGTGTAAGCTTTTTGGGCGCTGGTCAATTCAGAGAAGATATCGTCGTAAGTTTGTAGTGCCGAATCTTTCAGATTCTGGTCTGTGCTGGTGGTGAGATTGAGCACATTTTGGGCCACTTCAAAGGCAGTCCGAGCGCTGGCTAACCGTTTTTCGGCTGCCAGAAAGTCACCACTGGCGGCTTTTTCGATCACTGTCGCTAATTTCCCCCGGGCGGTATCCAAGGCGGCTTTATCACTTTCTACTTCCACCTGGGCAGCAATGAACTCTTCGGTCTTGTCGAAGTACCAGGCCGGTT